>NZ_JBAKHW010000012.1:0-194516 GCF_036906815.1 Micromonospora sp. CPCC 205539
CGGTGGGCAGCCGATGAGAGAGCCACCCCGCCGGTCACCTCGACCAAGCCTGGCCGGGCTGCGGTCGTAGCACCAGTACATAAGTAGCCGATGACAGTGCACCCGATCATGTGCTGGTAAACATGCCCCGGAGGACCGTGACTGGGACGGCCCGGTTGGTCAAAACACCGGCGTGACCCGCCCCAGGCAGCAGAACATTGACGGAGTGACTTATGCCTTCAGCGACGTACGATGGTGGGAGCCGTTCGGCGATGGGCTAACGATGCTCGGCTCGATGGCGCACAGGGATCGGTTGCTGCTACGGGCCATCGCGCGGCACGCTGCACACCTGGCCAGCGGACAGCACGTCGATCTGCCCGGTCTGGCGGCGACGATGCGGCAGCGGCTGGCGGCGGGTGAAGGCTTGGACGCCCTGCTCCCCGAGGCCTTCAACGCAATGCGCGAAGCGTACCGCCGTACGACGGGCCATGGGCCCGGGGCCCGGGCAGGTGCTCATCCTCGCGGGTCTGGCGCTTCATCGGGGCGCGGTGGCGCAGCTAGCCTCGGGCCCGTGGAGACGACGAAAGACCCCACTTCTATGCTGGGCCGATGGCATCGGTCAAACAGATCCAAGTCACCTTCGACTGCGCAGATCCTGAGCGCGTCGCTCGCTTCTGGTGCGAGGTGTTGGGGTACGTCGTACCGCCGCCACCGGAGGGGTTTGCTAGTTGGGGCGATTTCAATCGCACGCTGCCGCCTGAGCGTCAGGGTTCAGCGTTCGCCTGCAGTGATCCCTCAGGTGTGGGTCCGCGACTGTACTTCCAGCGCGTTCCCGAAGGCAAGGTCGTCAAGAATCGGGCGCATCTTGACGTGCGGGTCGGCACCGGGCTCGTGGGTGAGGAGCGCCTGGCCGCACTTGAGGCCGAATGCGCACGACTGGTCGCGCTCGGCGCGGTACGCGGGCGACTACTGCGCGCCGATGGCGACAACGAGTCGTGCCTCGGGATGCAGGACATCGAGGGCAACGAGTTCTGTCTCGCCTGAGTGGCCGCGAACGTGGCACCTTCGCGAGTCGACTGGTGCAGTTCACCACCGCGAGGGTCGCCGTCCCGCAGCGCGCCAACGGTCCTGATCCAGAACCACCCCTCGCCCCCGATGCCCCCCCCCCGCATCCGGTGACCCCTACTGGTGGACGCCCTTGAAGATTGCAGGCACTAGGTATGCCTAGGCGGCCCGCGCACTCCGCTAAACCCCGCTGAGCAGTGAAGATAGGTAAGCGCTGCCCGATGTGGCAGCACTCTTGTCAACCGAAGATTGATCCATCAGCGGTTGACAAGGAGACAAGCCATGTTGATAGACCCGGGCACGATGCTGGCTCTGGCGAACGATCGTCGCCGCGAGTTGATCGCCGAGGCCGACAGGGAGCGCCTACTCACCAGCGCCCGCCGGGCCCGCCCGGCCCGTAACGCCCTGGCCGTCCGTGGACAGCCCGACGGTACCCTCACGTCGTGCGAACCATCCGCGGCGGTGCCAGCCCAATGATGATCGGGCGGGAAAGCGAGCTGCGCCGGTTGGCGCAGCTCGCTTCGGCGCGTGAGCCGGCGGTTGCGCTCATCGCGGGCGAGCCGGGCATCGGAAAGACCCGGCTGGTGCACGAGCTGCTGACAACCGTGTCGGCGGAGACCGTAGTGCTGGTCGGCCAGGCGGAACCCGGCTCGCTGTCTCGGCCGTACGAGGTGCTCCTGGACGCTATCGACGGCCGTCCAGAGAGCGACGAGGAGCAGCTTGCGGCCCTCGCGGACCCGCGGCGCAGCCCGGTCGAGCGCCTGCACACCGGCCTCGCCATCCTGGCCGACCTGATCGGCGACTCCCCCGCGGTCATCGTCTTCGAGGACCTACATTGGGCCGACTCGGAGAGCGCGGCGCTGTTCGAGCGGATCGCCGACCAGCGCGGGCCGCGGCTGCTCATCGGAACGTACCGGCCGGACGAGGTGACCCGCCGCCAACCGGTGGCTGGCCTGCTGGCCCGGATGGAACGCCGGCACACCGTCACCCACGTACGTCTGGATCGCCTCATCCCCTCGCAGACCGCGGCGTTGTTGGCGGCGGCCACCGGCGCTCCGGCGCCGCTGCGCGCCGTGGCGGCACTGCACCACCGCACTGGCGGCAACCCGTTCTTCCTGGAGGAGTTGCTGCGCGCGCTGCCCGGGTACGACGTGGAGGCGCTGGTCGAGCAGCCGCTGCCGTGGAGCCTCGCCGAGGTGTTACGCCGCCAGGTCGACGACCTCGACCCGGTCAGCCACCGCGTCGTCGAGGCGGCTACCGTGCTCGGCCACCGCATCCCGTTCGACTTGCTCGCCGACGTGACCGGTGTGGGCGAGGACGAGCTCATCGCCGTGTTGCGCGACCTGGTCACCCGGGGCGTGCTGGTCGAGTCCGGCGATGACGAGTTCGCGTTCCGGCACGCGCTGGTGCGCGAGGCGATTGCCGACCAGATGCTCGGCCGGCAGCGACGCCGGCTGCACGAGACAGCACTCGACGTACTCCTGAAAGGTGGTGCCTCCGACCCAGCCATGGTGGCGCACCACGCCCGCGGCGCCGGCCGGTACGACGACATGATCGCCGCGGCCCGCCGCGGCACTGCGCTCTACCTCTCCATCGGCTCCGCCTACCAGGCCCTGCAGCTGGCGGAGATGGGCCTCGACGAGGTGCCCGACGACACCGGCCTGCTTGCCGGCGCCGCCCGGGCGACGTGGCTGGCCGGCCTGCTGGATGACGCCCTGCGGTACGGCCGGCGCTGGCGTGACGTCGCCTGCACCACGACCGACCGGGCTGAGTCGCTGTACCTCCTGGTCCGCATCGCGTGGGAGTCCCGTGAGACCGACGAGATGCGCGCCCTGACGCACGACATCGGGACCCTGATCGCGCAGCTTCCCCCCGGCGCCGACCAGGCGCGGGCGATGACCGCGATCGCGCAGTCGGCGTACCTGCGCGACGACCTCGACGCGGCACTGCTCTGGTCCGACCGCGCGCTGGCGCTGGCGGACGAATTCGACCTGCCGGCCGTCCGCCTGGCGGCGCTGATCGAGAAGGGCTCGACGCTCACTGAGCGCCCGCAGACCGCCGCCGCCGGCCGCAAGATCCTTTCCGCACTCGTTGACGAGGCCGAAAAGGCGGGCGAGTGGGTGCTGGCCGCCCGTGCCCTCAACGACCTGGTACACGGCGAGCCATCCACCTCGCCGGCCGAGCACGCCGAGACACTGGAACGGATGCGGGTCAACGCCGAGCGAGCCGGCTTCGAGTCACTCGCGGTGGCCACGTACTTCCAGGGCCGAGCCCGGCTCGCGGTGCGGGCCGGCGACCTGCGCGCCGCGATCGCGGCGCTGGAGGAGGGTCGCGAACAGGACCGCAGCTACCGGCGCCGGGGCCGCTGGGCCGACTACCACGGGGTCTTCCTCGCCGGGCTCTATCTGGAGGTCGGCGAGCTGGACCAGGTCGAGCAGCTCGTCACCGACCTGGCAGCGCTGCCCGACAACTGGCCGGCGACGATTCCCGGCCTCGCGTTCCACCTCGCCTGCCGTCGCGGCGACCTCCCGCGTGCCGAAGCGAGCCTGGAGGAACTCATCGCGGCCTTACTCGAGCAGCCGTGGCGCAGCGATGAACAGGCCCACGACCTGATCTCTGCCGCGCTTCATATCGGCTTGCCGGCGCACCGGCTCGACCAGATGGCCACCGCGCTACTCGACGCCGACGTCTGGGACGCCTACCGGACACTCGTTGACGCCCAGCTCGCGGAGGCGCGCAGCCAGTACGCCGAGGCGCTGGCCGGCTACCTGTCCATCGCCGAGGCCCACATCCTGGGGCCGGCGACCCGCGGCACCGTACGCGTCGGCGCCGCCCGCTGTCTGCTCGCAAACGACCGGCGCGAGGAGGCCACCGCGCAGGTGGAGGCGGCCGCACCCCTGCTGGCCGAGTGGCGTGGCTGGCGGGTGGCCCAGCTCGCCCAGGTCCGCGCTCAGCTGGGTATGGCGCCGGTCGACGCGGCGCCTGCGGTAACCGGCCCGACCGCCCTAACCCCCCGCGAGCGGGAAGTGGCAGTACTGATCAGCGACGGGCTGACCAACACCGAGCTGGCCCGACGCCTGTACATCTCACCGAAAACCGCCGCCGTTCACGTCTCGAACATCCTGCGGAAGCTGGGCGTCTCGTCCCGGACCGAGGTGGGCCACCTCGTCGGGCAGCACTGACCGCCACCGCCAACGCAGCCCTCCGCGAAGCTCAACCACCGCCGGCGGTGGCGTTTCCGGCTCGGCGCCTCGGGGTCGCCGGCCCTGCCCGGGTCCACCGCGCCGACGGCGCCCACGATGGCTTGATCCCATGCCCTCATCTGCCGCAATGATGCTGCCATCCTCGAGCAGAAGGGCTCGGCGTAGGTAGTCCTGCTCGATGAGTGTCGGGGCTGCCGGTAGGGCACATCGTTCATGGCGACGGTCCTCTGGGCAGATGGGTCGGTATGGCTGCGGCATCGGTGTCGCGTTGGAGCGGTGAGGAACTGGTCGAGACTGTTCGAACTCAAGCGCTACTGGCAGGTCTCGCTGGCCGCGCTGCTGATGCGCGCCCGCAGGCTCGGCCGCATGAGCGACGGCACCTACCTAACCGCGATCAAGGCCGCCTCGGCTCGCGGATGGCGGCGGGTCGAACCAGTCCCGCTCGGCGCCCCCGAGCGCCCCTGCCACCTACTGAACTTTCTCACCTCGACCGCGAGCGGAACCGCCCGCCAGCAGATGCCCACCTCTGTCATCTCCGCACTCGCCGCGGCCGCGTAGCCCGCGCAGTCACTGACCAACCGGCCCGTCAAGGGCGCGCCCACCGGACCAGCAACGATCCTGGCGTGGAATATCGTCCACACCGACCTACCCTCGACGGCCCCGCCAACCAGGCGCCCTCGCGCGGGCCGAGCCGGGCCGAGTGACCGATCGAGGTGGCCAGCGTCGTCCATCATGTTCACCATGGAGTTGAGACCGCCCGCGCAGAGCGACCGCCGGCAAGGACTGAGCAAGACCGCCGAGATGGTGGTCTCCGCGATCCCTGGTGTTGGCGGGCCGCTCGGGGTTGCGCTCGCCGACGTGCTCGTGCGAAAGCACAACCGGCGCATGGAGGAGTGGCTCACCGACCTGGCCGTCGCCCTGCATGAGCTGAAGGAACGCGTGGGCGACTTCGAGCACCTCGCGGACAACGAGGCGTTTATGGACGCAGTGTCGGCGGGAACCCGGATCGTCGAACGGAGTCGCCGAGAGAAGCGCGAGTTGCTCCGCAACGCGGTGCTCAATACTGCCCTTGCTGGCGACCCGAACGAAGATCAACTGCATGTCTTCTTTGATCTAGTCGATCAACTCCCGCCAGTTGCACTGCGTTTGCTCAAATTCTTGGCAGACCCTCAGTACCGCGAGGAAATCGTCGGCAACGAGCAGGAATTCTTGGAATCCGAGTTGGTGCTTGTCGCCGATATCGCGCATCGGTTTTCGCCGGGGCAGCCACCAGGCTACGACAGCGGCGACGCGGAGGTCCTCCTGGAGAAGCAGTGCGAGCGCCTCAGGGACGAGGGACTGCTCGACGTCGGCGCACTCAGCGAAGCCGGGTACAACAACGATCACCGATACTTCGCCCACCATGTCCGGCTGGACGCGGTCACGCGGTTCGGTCGATCCTTCCTGGCCTTCATCGAAGATCCACGCGACCAAAACGCCTGAACAGGGCGCTGGCGGGTTGACTGCAAGATTCTTGATGCCGTCCAGCGTGAGGCTCCCGAACCGCCACCACGCCGCCGAGTCGGCAAGAGTGCCGTCCAGCCGGCCTGCTGAACGCTTCTCTTGCTGCATCGACCGGGCCGCAGCGCACGCCAGATGTTGCGGTCCAACGATGCAGTCAAAAACACGCGATGCCCTGGGATCGGGAGCCGATACGATCGATAGACGTTATCGCGCATCCGCACTCTGAGCAGGCAGAGGCCTTGCCCGCAAATCTTCAGCAACCGATCACAGCAGTGCCGCCCTGCGACCAATTGTTGATCCACGGGAAGCAAGAATCCGCAGGTCAACGGCCTGCGGCGACGCAAATAGTAGCTGATTAGGAAACCGATGCTCTATCCCCTGAGCT
The DNA here is from genome assembly GCF_036906815.1 of Micromonospora sp. CPCC 205539. Taxonomy (NCBI): domain Bacteria; kingdom Bacillati; phylum Actinomycetota; class Actinomycetes; order Micromonosporales; family Micromonosporaceae; genus Micromonospora; species Micromonospora sp. CPCC 205539. The sequence goes on from NZ_JBAKHW010000012.1 coordinate 6,136, forward strand.
ACGGGGGCGCGAGTGGTCAGTCTCGCGACCTGGGGGTTCACCTGGGGTTGCAGGGAGTGGCCCACGTTCACCCACGTCACCCGCGCCCCCGTTCTCCCAGCCCAGGACCACAGCCCGAGCACACGGATCCGGTTTGCGACCGGCGGTCGGCCGCAGTGGCTCCCGTCGGCACCGGTTGATTCGGGTTGGCATCCGCTGGAGAGCACACACACCGAGCACATCACGCAAGATCACGTACGCCGCCCCGCTCCCTCCCAAGGGTCACCGCACGGCAGGAGCGCGCCTCGGCGACAACCCGTCCGCGGGCTTCGAGCGCTGGCTCATGTCGCGACACGGACTCCGGGCCAGCATTTGCCGGGCGGTGGCGGAGGACTCGTGCCGGGAGATCTTCCGGCCGGCCCCGGACGCGCGGGTGTGCCAGGCGGCCTGAGAGGGTATTCGAGAGGCGTTGGAGTACTAACACTACGTCCGCATCGTGGAACAGTCCTCCTACGGCTGGCTCAACGACATCCGCATCGTGGATCACGCTCTGCCGCCCAGCAAGTTCCTTCGAGCCTGACACCAGCGCGTTCGCGGCCCGGTCCCGGGGCCGCGAACCCGCGCTGACTCGGGCGAAGTGCGCGCCACGATCCTTCTCGTCGGTGAATTCTTGTTGGGTTCATGGGCAAGACGATCGCTGCCGGCGCGGACACAGCACTCTCAGCCAGCCGCTACCCCGCTGACGACCACTGAGAGGATCATGGGAGGTTACCGATGTGCGAATCGTTCTGCTCGGTGCAGTCCAGGCCTTCCACGATGACGGGGTGCCCGTCGAGATCGGCGGTGTGCGGTTGCGCATGCTGCTGGCCCGGCTGGCGGTGGAGGCCGGGCGGCCCGTGTCGGCTGAGTCGCTGATCGACGACCTGTGGGGTGAGGACCCGCCGACAGGAGCGACCAGCGCGCTGCAGGGCCTGGTGTCGCGGCTGCGCAAGGCGCTGGGCGCAGCCGGTGGAGTCGAGCTGGTGGCTGGAGGTTACCGGTTGCCGGTGCGCGCTGAGGATGTGGACGTCTGCCGTTTCGAGGAGCTGGCGGCCAAGGGCAGGCGCGAGCTGGCTGCAGGACGGGCCAAGGAGGCGTCGGCGCTGTTGGGCGCCGCGCTCGGGTTGTGGCAGGGCCCGGCGCTGGCCGATGTGCTGGACGCCCGGTTCGCGAGCCTGCTGGTCACCCGCCTCGACGGTATACGCGCCGCCGCCGTCGAGGATCGGTTCGACGCGGAGTTGAAGCTGGGCCGCCATGGCGAGGTGCTCACCGACCTGAACACCGCCGCCGCGGCTCAACCGCTGAACGAGCGGCTTGCGGAGCTACTCATGCGCGGGTTGGCGGCGGCGGGCCGCCAGTCCGACGCGCTGGCGGCATACGAGGACATCCGCGCGAGCCTGTCCGACGAGCTTGGCGTCGACCCGTCTCCCGAACTGCAGAAGACCCATGTGTCGTTGCTGCGCGGAGACCTGGACCGGCCCGCCGCGCAACCGGGCCAGGCGGCACCTGCGCCTCGGCTGCCAATTCCGCTGACCAGCTTCTTCGGGCGAGAGCGCGAACTGGGCCGAGTGGCGCAACTGCTGGCGGTGTCACGGCTGGTCACGATCATCGGGCCGGGTGGGGCGGGCAAGACCCGCCTGTCGCTGGAGGCGGCAGCCCTTGACCGGGCACACGAGGGCCGGATCTGGTTCGTACCCCTGGCTGGTCTCAGCGCCGCCGATCCACTACCGGACGCCGTGCTCGCGGCGTTGAACGGCCTGTACAAGGCCGGTGGCATGGAGCAGGTCGCCGCGTTGGACCGGCTGACCGAACTTCTCGACGTCGGCGACGCGCTGCTGGTGCTGGATAACTGCGAGCACGTGGTCGAGGCGGCGGCAGAGCTGGCCGCGCGGCTGCTGGACAGACTGCCCCAACTGCGAATCCTGACCACCAGCCGGGAACCGCTGGCGATCACCGGCGAGGCTCTGTGTCACCTGGGCCCGCTGGAGCTACCGTCGGAGGATTCGGACCCGGCCGAGGCCGCGGCGTCGGCAGCGGTGCGGATGCTCGCCGACCGGGCTGTCAGCGTCGCGCCGGGCTTCGTGCTCGACGCGACCACCACCGGCGCCGTGGTGGAGATCTGCCGGCGCCTGGACGGGATGCCGCTGGCTCTGGAACTTGCGGCGGCCAGGATGCGTTCCATGAGCGTGGTGCAGATCGCCCGCCGTCTCGATGACCGCTTCCGGCTGCTCGCCTCGGGCAGCAGGACCGCGCTGCCGCGCCAGCGGACGCTGCAGGCGGTGGTCGAGTGGAGTTGGGAGCTTCTGGACGAGCCGGAGCGGAGGCTGGCCCGGCGGTTGTCGGCTCTGCCCGGCGGCGCGACCCTGACCGTGCTGGAACAGGTCTGCGCCGACGACTGCCTGCGCGCCGACGACGTGGTTTATGTGCTCGGCTCGCTGGTGGAGAAGTCGCTGGTTCAGCAGGACGGCGCCCGGTACCGGATGCTGGAGACCATCCGCGCCTATGCCGCTGTCCGGCTGGCCGAGTCCGGTGACGACGTGCCGGCGGGTTTCGCCGCGTACTTCCTCGCGCTCGCCGAGGAGCAGGAGCCACTGCTGCGCAGGCGTGAGCAGCTGGAGGCAATCGCTGTCTTCGACGCCGAACACGACAATCTGGCGTGGGCGCTCCGCGCGGCGTTCGAGGCTGGCGACGTGGAGATGGCCGTACGGTTTGTCCGGGCCATGTTCTGGTACTGGGGCATCCGGGGCATGACCACCCAGTTCGAGACGTTCCTCGACGAGGTGCTCGCGTTCCGGGGCGAGTTGCCGCCCGATGCCCGGGCCGCCTTCGAGATCGTCAGGGGTGCCTCGGGCGGCCGGCCGGGCAAGGCGCGGCAGGCCGACGACAACCCGAGAGCCGCGCTCGGGTTCCATCCCGCGCTGCCGCTGCTGCGGATGTCCCAACTGGTCGGTGAGGACGGTGGGCTTCAAGAGGTGCTGGCACACCCCGACCCGTGGGTGCGGGCCAGCGCGCACTGGGCCCGGGATTTCCTGCTGTCCGAGCGGGGCGACCCGTACAGCGGCGCGGAATCCCGGCGCGAGGCCCTGCGCGGGTTCGAGGAGGTAGGCGACCGCTGGGGCCTGGTGATGAGCTACCTGTCCATGGGCCGCGAGCACACCCTGCGGGGCGAGTTCTCCCTCTCCATCGCCGACTATGAGCGGGCGCTGGCCGTCGCCACCGAACTCGGCACCGAGCAGCACCTGTTCTCCACCTGTGCAGCGTTGTCCATGGCGCGGATACGGGCCGGTGACATCGAGGGCGCGCTGCTAGGCCTGCAAGCGGCCCAACGGCAGGCCATGGTGCGGGGCCACCGGCGCTTGGCGAACTCGCTGTGGGGCTACCGGGCCAGCGCGCATTGCCGGGCCGGCGAGATCGAGCAGGCGGATCAGGCCCTCGACCGCGAAGAAGCCGCCATGGACCGGTTGCTGTACCCCGAGGACGTGGGCCCGGACCTGATCGCCGGCTTTCGGCTCTCCATCCGGCTCGCCGCAGGCGACGTCGGTCCGGCGCGTGAGCTGCTGCCCCGGGCGGTCCGGGGTCTGCTGGCCTACGGCAACGCCAACGGCACGGCGTGGGCGGCAGAACTGTGGTCAGGTCTGCTGTGCCTGGAGGGTGACGCCGTGGGCGCGGCCACCGCACTGGGAATCGCGCAGGTGATCCGCGGCGCGCTGCTCAGCGGCGACCCTGACACAAGCGAGCTGATCGGCCGTCTCGTGGCGGCGATCGGCGTAACCGATTTCCAGGCCGCCTTCGACCGCGGCGCCACGATGGCCCGCCCGGACGCGCTTGACCGGCTGGCCCGGGAAGCGGGCCAGCCGGTCGCGTCGTGACAGGTCAAGCGGCGTTCTTGCGGTAGGAGCGCATGGCCAGCGGGAAGAAGACCACGATGACGCCGACCATCCAAGCCAGGCTGCCCAGCAGTGGGCCGATGACCTCGCCACCGTTCATCAGGCCGCGCAGCGTCTCGGACATGACGCTGACGGGATTGACGTTGGACCAGGCCTGCAGCCAGCCCGGCATTGTCTGGGAGGGGACGAAGACGTTGCTGGCGAAAGTCAGCGGCAGGATGAGGATGGTCATGATGCCCTGCACCGCGCCGGGTGACTTCACGAGCATGCCGAGGAAGACCGAGATCCAGCTGAAGCTCAGCCCGAAGGCGAGCAGCACCCCGATCGCGACCGGCAGCGCGGCCAGGCTCGTCTGCACCCGGTAACCCATGGCGAACGCCAGGGCGAGCAGGACGGTCAGCGCGACCAGGTAGCGCACGAGGTCGGCCAGTACCGCGCCGATCAGCGGAGCTGAGCGGGCTATCGGCATGCTCCGGAACCGGTCGAAGACGCCGGTGCTGGCGTCGGCGTTGAGCGAGACGCCGATTCCGATGCTGGCCTGGAAGACCGTCATGACCATGATGCCGGGGACGACCGTCTGCAGGTACGCGTCGATGTCGCCGCCGCCGATGGCCCCGCCGAACAGGTAGACGAACATGAGCAGGAACACCACCGGCGTCAGGATGACATCGGCGAGCATCGCCGGAGACTTGCGCAGTTTGGTCACCCCGCGCCCGGCCAGGGCGAGGCCGTGCCCGGCGGCGCGTAGCGGACCGATGCGCAGCGGGGCGGTGTACGCGGCGACGCGCGGGGTGTGGGGCTGGGCGATGGCGGAGGCGGTCATGCCGGAGTCCTTTCAGTGGAGTGGGTGTTCTGGCGGGTCATGGCCAGGAAGACCTCGTCGAGGCTGGGCAGGCGCAGGCCCAGTTCGTCGACGGTGATGCCGGCCGCGTCCAACCGCCGTACCAGCGCGGAGACCAGCATCGGGTCGGCGGTGGGCACCGCCATCACGCCGGTGTTGTCGTCGCGGTCCGGGGTGGCGTCGGTGAGCTGGGTGAGCATCCCGGCGACGGCGTCCATGTCGGTGGTCAGGGTGGGGCGCACGTGCAGGATCTGGCCGCCGATCCGGCGCTTGAGGTCGCCGGGGCGCCCCTCGGCCACGACCCGGCCCTGGTCGATGACCGTGATCCGGTCGGCGAGTTGGTCGGCTTCCTCGAGGTACTGGGTGGTGAGCAGCACCGTCGTGCCGTCCAGTACGAGGCCGCGCACGACGTCCCACAGGCCGTTACGGGCCTGCGGATCCAGACCCGTGGTCGGCTCGTCCAGGAACAGCACCCGGGGCCGGCCGATCAGGCTGGCGGCCAGGTCCAGCCGGCGGCGCATACCCCCGGAGAACGTCGCGATCGGGCGGGTGGCTGCGTCGGTGAGCTCGAACCGCTCCAGCAACTCCATCGCACGGGCCCTGGCCTGACGCCCTGACAGGTCGAGCAGCCGCCCCAACAGTACGAGGTTCTCCACCGCGGAAAGCGTCTCGTCGACCGAGGCGTACTGCCCGGTCAGCCCGATCAGCCCGCGGACTCGGACCGGGTCGCCGACCACGTCGTGCCCGCCGATCGTCGCCCGTCCGCCGTCGGGGCGCAGCAACGTGGCCAGGATCCGGACGGTGGTGGTCTTGCCGGCCCCGTTCGGACCGAGCACGCCGACCACCGTTCCGGCCGGCACCTCCAGATCGACGCCATTCAGCGCGAACACGTCCCCGTATCGCTTGATCAGGCCCTCGGCCCGGATCGCATATGACATCTCGACTCCCTCGTTCTCGATGGGACTCACGATTCCGCCGGCTACTGACAGCGCTCCGACAGCGCGCTGTCAGCGGCTGTCAGCGCCGGGAGGGTGCGCGCGTTCACCGCTGACGGACCCTGTCAGCGCATCGTCGGCACGCCGGCGGCAGCGGCGGCGGGCGATGTCAGCCGCACAAGCCGGCCGCGCCTTACGGGCAGCAAGCCCGACAGCAACGGCACCAGTCAGAACAGAAGGCGACGCACATGTCACACCCCACGCAGCCCGAGCACACCGCCGCCCACCTCTAACGTGCACGGACGAAAGCGGAGCAGGCGATCCTCACGGCGACCCAGTCCATCGAGCAGACCACCGAGGCCCGCCATGGGGCTGGCAGCCAGGCCGACACGCGGGCGACGATCGATCAGGCCAAGGTGCAGTTCCTCGCGCAGGGACGACAGCTCGCCGGCGAGGAGATCGAGCGCATCGCCGGACAGGTCCGCGAGGAGTGGAAACTACCCCCGGACCTATCGGCAACGTCGTGGACCTCCTCGAACACCGCGGTGTCGTCGTCATCCGCCTTCCGTTGGACAGCACCGACGTCGACGCGTTCTCCCTGCCATTCAAGCCCAGGACCACGCCTGGATCACACGATCCCCGGGTTGCGACCGGGGGTCGGCCGCGCGGTGACCCGCGTTGGCACGGGTTGACGGGCGGCCGCCCTGGTTGTTCGACGCTGACCTGATCACCCTGGCGGTCGCGTCGTTGGCCCGGGTAGGCGACCGGCTGGCGCTGGTCACCCGGAGATCGACACCTCTCCCTCGGCGCGGTAGCCGCTGGCCTGTACGGCGAACAGTTGCGCGTAGCCTTCGTCGGCCGCAATCAGATCCTCATGCCGGCCCTGTTCGACGATCCGCCCGTCGCGGAGCACCACGATCAGATCCGCTTCGCGGACCGCCCCGAGTCGATGTGAGACCAGCAGGCTGGTCCGTCCCGCGCGGTGCTCACGCAACCGGCGGTGCACCTCGTGCTCGGCCTGCGCGTCGAGGCCCGCACTCGGTTCGTCGAGAATGAGCAGGTCACGGCCATCGCGGAGCAGCGTACGGGCCAGCGCCATGCGCTGCCACTGGCCGCCGGACAGGGCGACCCCCGCTTCCGGGTCGTCCCCGTCGCCGGGCCCGAAGAAGATCCGGCTGAGCATCGTGTCGTACCCGCGGGGCAGGCCCTGGATGATGGTGTGCGCGTCGGCCCGGTCGGCGGCGGCCGTGATCCGGTTCCGGTCCGCCAGGGCGGCCAGGTCGCCCATCCCGATGTTCTCGGCGGCGGTCAGGTCATAGTTCATGAAGTCCTGGAACAGTACGCCCATGCGGCGGCGCAGCTCGGCGGGCGGTACGTCGCGGATGTCCACGCCGTCCCAGCGGATCTCGCCGCGGGTCGGATCGTAGAACCGGCAGAGCAGTTTGATGAGGGTGCTCTTGCCCGCGCCGTTGAGCCCCACCAGCGCGACCGACGTGCCGTACGGGATGGTCAGGTCGACGCCGCGCAACACCCACGGATGGTTCTCGTCGTAGCGGAACCACACGTCGCGCAGCTCGACACCGTGGCGCAGCGCGGGCAGGGTCGCCTCCGCGTCCGCGTCCGCGTCGGCGATCGCGCGGCCCGGTGGTGTGAGGTCGTCGGGTAGCGCAGTCACCGCCCCGTGATAGGTGAACAGCAGCAGCGCCTGGTGCGCGACGGCGAGGTTGTCCACCAACCCGATCAGCGCCACCTGCGTCCCGGCCATCGCCGCCACGAAGGCCGTCACGTCACCGATGCTCAACCGGCCGTCCGCGGCCGACATCGCGGCCCAGACCAGACCGAGGCCGGCGACCGCCGCGGAGAGCACGGCGAGCAGTGCCTGGGTGAGCGCATCCCGGCGGTCGAACCGGCGCTCGCCGGCGTGCAGGGTCGACAGTTCCCCGAGTAGCCGCTGCCTGACGAAGTCGGCCAGCCCGAACAGCCGTACCTCCTTCGCGGCCGCGACGTCCGTGATGAGCGTGGAGTAGAAGATCTGCCGACGGCTGGTGGCGGAGAGCCCGGCGAGCAACGTGACTCGCCGCTTCGACAGCGACAGCCGGGCGATCAGTACCGGAACCGCTGCCACCGTTACCAGTGCTGCCATCACCGGGCTCAGCACGGCGAGCGTCGCTAGCAGACCGACCAGCGCAAGCATGTTCCGGCCGGTGTCGAAGAGGCCCGTGGTGACCGGGCCCAAGCCGCCGCCTGCGGCCTGGGTGGCCATCCGCAGCTGGTCGAGGAATGCCGGGTTCTCGAACCGCGACAGGCCCTGGAACCCGTTCACCGCGGTGTACAACTGGTCCTGCATCAGCCGGTCCAGCCGGCGGCCCAGCTCGGCCTGCAGATAGCCGGTCAGGTGCGGCAGCGCGCCGGCGGTGAGCCCCACGGCGGCGAGCCCGCCGGCCCACCCGAGGAGCACCGCGGTCGGTTGCCCGGCGGCGAGCGCGTCGATGAGCAGCTTCGTCAGCCACGCGGTGCCGCTCGGGAGCAGCCCGGCCAACCCGCTGATCACGAGTTGGCACGCCGCCGGGCCAGGTCCAGCCCGCCAGCAGAGCCGCCATGCCGTGCCGGCGTGCCGGATCAACTGTCCGGTGCCGATCTTGGCCAGATCGGCGCCCGGGGTCGGCCCTACCGTCACGCCTTGGCCGCCGCGACCAGGCCCTCCGGCACGGTCAGCTGCGCACGCAGGATCGTGCCATCCAGGCCGACGTGGAGGAAGGTCGGGAACGCCTCCAGCCCGAGGGCGGCGGTCACTGCGACGGCGTCCGCGCCGACCAGGACGGTGGGTACGTCAGCCAGCAGATCGGCCAGGTCGTCCGCGTCCTGCCCCTTGCCGGTGACGACGGCGGCGGCAGCGTGCCGTTTTGCCGCGGCGGCGAACTCCGGCGCATGCTTGTGACACGCGTCGCAGGCGGCGTCGAAGAAGCCCACCAGCTCAGGCCGCTCGTCGGCTCCGACCGGCAACTCGGGCAACATCCGCCCAACGAGCACCGTCGGGTCGTACAGGGCTGGGCCGGCTTGGCGTTGCTCCTGGAGCCGGGCCAGCTCGGCGGTGTGCTCACGCAGCCGGCGTAGCACCGCGAAGATGAGCAGCAGATTGAACAGGCAGAGCGCTCCGATCAGCGCCACTGCGGCGGTCAGGAACGGCATCAGGACCCTCACTTCGGTTTTTGTCCACCCCGGGCGGATCAGCGGGTGGGGGCGTGGCTGGTGAACAACGCCGTCAGGTCGTCGAGGCGTACCACGAGCAGGACAGCGACGGCGGCGGTTGCCAGCGTCACGGCGACGCCGGCGGGGTGCGGCCTCGCCGCTGTGGTCGCCTCGGAAACGAAGGCGGCGAGGAGTCCGGCACTGCCCACCGCCATCAGCACCAGGTTGCGGACGACGTGGGTCGGACCAAGCGGGGTGGCGGAGGCCCCGAAGCATCGACACGGGGCACGCTGCCCCTGCCGCAGGGCCAGCACGATGCCGGTGGTGAACGCGGCGAGCAGCGCCACGGCCAGACTGACGCCCACGAGTGCCGTGATCGGCAGTGCGAGCAACACGACAACCGTTGCCTCCGTTGCGGCCACGGCGACCGCGACCGGCAGGGACCACCGTCGCGGTAGGACCCGTAGCGCCGCGATCGAGGCGCGGAACTCGTCGAACGCGGCCCGCTTGCGGATCTTCCCCGCCAGCGCGACGACAAAGACGCCGAGCAGGACTGCCCAACTTCCGATTTGCAGGTAGGTCATCTCTTCACTCTCGCCACTGGGCTGCGCGCCGCTCGCCCGGTCCGGCGGCGGAGGGGTCCGTCCGCCAGACCGGGCGAGAGACGTCAGCTGCGTTCCGCGAAGGTCAGCAGCCGCCACCCCGGTAGCAAGTGCCGCAGCCGGTCATCCCACCAACGGTGTGACAGAGCTGGATGTACGCGACGTGGTTCGAGCAGTAGCACTGCCTGTACCAGCTGACGTCCGCCTTCGCGGTCGCCTTCGGCACCAGCCGCTCCAGCATCCGGTCGCCAAGATTGCCCAACACACGTGACATTGACATTCCTCCGCACTGATGATCTACATGGGAATGGCGGAGAACGTATCACGCGCCGGCATACGAGTCGACAGGTCAATCCGTGCTGCGTAGAAATTGACGAAGGTTGCAGCCAGACCGGCATGGCCGGCTAGAGAGGCTGCCCACCCAACCGACGAATTGCCACGCCAAGCAACTGCGCGGCGTCGAACAGTCCGCGCTGCCGCGAGTCGATGCTGTCCGGATTATCGCCGAAAACCACCAGTGATCCGGCGGGCACCCGGTCGACCCCGCTTACGGTGACGCCGGCGGGCAACGGGTCACCCGGCAGCGCCACCGCCCGCTTGATGTTCCAGCGCCGCCCGTCCGGACCAGCAGGCCCGGGATCGTATCCGCCGGGCGGATTCACGGGTGGTTCGAGGACGACCACATCGCCGTTCCGTACCTGGTCAAGCCGCCGACGCTGGACCACCACGCGGTCACCGTCCGCCAGGGTCGGCGCCATGCTGGCGCCCTCCACCGTGACCACGACGAACTGGCGACGCATCCACAGCAGCGCCGCGCCCAGACCCAGCGCGCCGGCCGTCAACGCGCCGAGAATCCAACCCACCGCATGGCCGGGAACGCCCGCCCTCAATTGATCATCCACGAAGACACCATGCACCTCGGCCCAGCGATCGGCCAAAACTTCGCCATCTTTCGCCTCTCCCATGGCGGTGTCGCAGCACCGTTGGGGCCTCTCGATCAGCGGCATCACACGGATCCCGTAACCAAGACCGTCGACCCCGACAATCGGTCTGCAAGGCGATTGCAAGCTGATTGCATGAATGGTCGCGGATCGTCGCGGATCGTGGTCCAGGTACCTGCGGCCGCTCGCCTATGGGGAGGAATTCCGTGCGTTTGCGTCACACGACCGCCGCCGGTTCACTCGCGCTAGCGATGGCCCTGGTCCTCGCCGGCTGTGGTGGCTTCGGCAGGTCCGACGATTCGGGAGGTGCCACCAAGGACTCGAAGGAGACCGTCGGTGCCGCGCCCGGTCAACCCGATGCGCTGGGCACGGTGATCGCCAGTCGGGACATCCAGATCAGCAACAGCGGCAAGGTCTTCCCGATCAAAGTCGAGTTGTACCAGCTGCGACGGAGCAGCGGATTCGTCAGCCTCAGCGTCCGGCTGACCCGCACGGATGCACCCACGGACAGCTCGGACCGCTGGCAGATTGCCAGCGACTTCCAAGGTGACACCATCTCCTTGTCCTTCTCCGGCGTGACGCTGATCGACCGCAAGAACCGCAAGCGGCACCTGGTCGCTCGGGCCGGTGACCAGGACGCGACACCCAGCCAGGTGAAGTACCTCGCATCGTCGGACCTCTCCACGGTGTTCGTCGCGGCAGGGCAGTCGGTGGACCTGTACGCCATGTTCGGCGCCCCACCGGACGACGTCACGGCCGTCGATGTCGTCGTCCCCCGAGTTCCGGTCTTCGAGAATGTCCCGCTCGCTTAGCCGGCGCGCGGCGCTGGCCGCGACCACGCTGACCGTCCTGCTGGTCGGTGAACCGGCCGTCGCCTGGTCCGCGCCGACGCCGACGCCGACGTCAGGGACCACCGCCGTGCCCGGACCAACGCTCGGGCCGAGCGAGCAGGTGAGCGCGCCGATCATCGACATCCGGGCGCCCGTGGAGGACATCTATCTGCGCACCGAGGACCTCGACGGCAACAGCCTGGAGGCCGAGTCGGGTGGACGCATCGAGCTGACCCTGGCGGCGGACGTGCTGTTCGCGTTCGGCAAGGCCGATCTTTCCCCGGCCGCCCGGACCCGACTGGCCCAGATCACGGAGCGGCTCCGCACCCAGGCCACCGGCAAAGTCCAGATCTTCGGACACACCGACTCGATCGGCGACGACGCGCAGAACCTCGCGCTGTCCCGCCGGCGAGCCGAGGCAGTCCGCGACGCGCTGGCGCCGGGAGTCGCCGGCAGCCAGATCACCTACGAGATCATCGGCTTCGGAGAGACCCGGCCGGTCGCGCCCAACACCCTGAACGGCAAGGACAACCCGAAGGGGCGGGCCAGCAACCGACGTGTCGAGATCCGGTTCGACAAGTGAACGGGCTCTATCCCTGAGCTACGGGGGCGCGAGTGTTCAGCTTGGCGACCTGCGGACTGACCCGTGTTGGCAGGGAGTGACCTGCGTTACCCGGCAAGCGGCCCCGACCGACGACTCCGCCTCTCCGGCCTCACCGGGCGTTGCTTGCGGTGAGCTAACGAGTGACGGATAGCACTGCCATGATCTCGAGCCGAGTTCGCACGTTGATCCAGACAGACCGTCCGGGTGCCTATTCGAGCCGAGGAAAACCTTATGTCGACGTTCGTTCTCGTTCCGGGTGCCTGGCACCTGCCATCCAGCTTCGATCTGCTGCGAGGCGAGCTTGACGCCCGCGGCCACGCGAGCCTCGCCGTGAAGCTACCGACCACCGGCCCGGATCCGCGTGGCGGCTTGCGCGAAGACGCAACAGCGATCCGCACGGCGATCACGGCAGTGGATGGTCCGGTCCTCGTCGTGGCCCATTCCTACGGCGGCATCCCGGCCACCGAGGCCGCAGCGGGCCTGCCGAACGTCGAGCACCTGATCTACGTGGCGGCCTATGTTCCCGACGTGAACGAGTCGATGTTCACCATCCACGGCATCCCCGACCCTGACGACAGCGACGGCCTGTTCCCGATTGGCAGTGACCCACGCACTCAGCTTTACGCCGACGTCCCCGAGGCGGTGGCCGATCAGGCGATCAGCAGGCTCGTCGATCAGCGCGTCCAGCCATGGGTCGACCGGGTCACCGAAGCCGCGTGGCGCACGGTTGCGTCGACGTACATCCTGACCGAGCAGGACGCCTCCCTACCGGTCGAGCTGCAGAACAACATGGCCGCACGCGCGCAGGATGTCCGCCGCATCGCTACCGGCCACTCTCCCTTCCTGTCCCGCCCTGCTGAGCTCGCCGCGATCCTCGACTCGATCGTCCGGGAAAGAGCCGCCTGACCCGCCCCTGCTCGCGACCCTCGCCGGCCCATCGCCACGTTTGTTCCTTTTGCGAGGTTTCGCCAGGGGCACCGCCGTTCCCGTCCGCACCAACGTGTCGAGCATCTGCCGCGGCAACACGAAAGGCTGTGCGCCCGTCCGACTGGTACATCACACGGCTGAATCCTTTCGCCTTGGCTTCGTCTCCGTTGTCATGACCTCTTCCCGTCTGACCGCCGACCACGTGCTCGTTACCTCCGCCGCCCTCGCCGACGGCACCACCGACGCCGTCACCCCGGACGTCTCTCTTCTCGCCGAGGCCGGCGTGATCACCGGCATGTGGATCGGCGAGAAGCCTCCGCAGCCGGGTGGCGTCACTGTGATCGATGGATCTGGCGCGACGCTGGTGCCCGGGCTGGTCGACTCGCACGCGCACGTGTCGCTGCCCGGCGGAGCGAAATGGGTGGAGCACGGCTTCGACTCGGTCGACGAGCTGCTGGCCGTCGGGGAGGAAAACGGCGAGCTCATGGCCCGCGCCGGCATTCGGTGGGCGCGCGACGTGGGCTCGCCGCGCCGGAACGGCCGCGCCACCAGCCTCACGCTGCGAGACCGCTGGCACGGAAACCCCGAGCGGCCGTACCTGAGAGCCGCCGGGACTTGGATCAGCCGGCGCGGCGCCATGCCGCCCGGCCTCACGGTCGAGATCGAGCACGCCGTCGACCTGGTCACGGCCGTGCGCGGTCAGCTCGACGACGGCTCCGACCTGGTGAAGCTCTACCTCGACGGGCCCGACGCCGACGCCGCGCCCTTCAGCGTGTCCGAGGTGGCCGCCGCGGTCGCCGTAGCGCACGAGCGCGGCGCGAAGGTGGCGGCCCACGCCACCGCGCTCGCCGGCACCCACCTCGCGGCATCAGCCGGCGTGGACAGCCTGGAGCACGGCAACGAGATCGACGCGGACACGGCGGCCCTCATGGCCGCGAACGGCATCACGCTCGTATCGACCTTGGCCGTCCCCGAGTCCTGGCTGACTTTCGGCCGTGAAGGGGCGGCGGAGCTGCGGGAGACCATGCGCACCAGCGTTCGCCTCGCCGACGCAGCCGGCGTGACGATCGCCGCCGGCTCGGACGCCGGAGGCGGCTCGCTGCGCGCCAACCAACTCGCCTGGGAGGTCCAGTCCCTCGTCGAGGCCGGCATCTCCCCGCGTACGGCCTTGGCGGCCGTGACCTGGCGCGGCGGCGACCTGCTCGGCATTCCCGAAGCCGGCCGCCTGACGATCGGCGGACCGGCCCACTTCAGCCTGATCCACGGCGATCCGCTGACCGACCCCGCGGCCCTTTGGCGCGTCTGGCTGACCCGGTGACGCGGGCCGGACGGCCGCGCGATGCTGCACGGCCGCCCGGTCGTCGATCTACCCGTACATCACGGTCGGAAGGGTGTTGGGTTTCATCGTCACCTGGGGATCATCAAGATCTTTCGGCCAGGCCCGTCGGGAATGATCGGGGTCCTTCCGCTAGCCGGTCAGGTAGGCGTCACCGATGATCTGGCTGACCGTGTTGCCAACGGCGTCCGCGGCCTCGTACCGCAGTGAGACCGCGCCTGCGGCTGGTTGGCGGTAGGTTGCCTGCCAGCGGTCGCCGGTCCGGTAGATCGGGATCGGCTGCCACCGTTTGCCGCCGTCGACCGAGATCGCGATTGGGTGTCCGGCTAGGTTAACGAGGAGCACCGCCCAGGTTGGCGGCCCGTGAGGAGCTTGATCGAAATACGAGAAGTCAACGAGGAGTTCCTGATCGGCCTCGCAGAGATCGCGGCCACGTCGGTCGGGACGTTCCTCGGGCGTGTTCTTCTATCTCGATTCAGAACAGCGCCGCATTCGCCGCGTTGCGGCCGGCGCTGACCGATACATTCGTTCCGAGTACGAGGGGTCTTCCTGCTCACGGCACTCCCGCTCATCGTCCCGCTCGCACTCGCTAATCTCGATCCGATCTGGGGTACGCTGGCGTTCATCGCGCTCAGCGCGTTGCTGACCGCAGCGACGGTCGATTCGGCATTTCGGGTTCTGCGGCACGGCGCCAGGGGCATTTCGGTTGCTCTCGTCACCAACGAGGTGCTGTCGTGGATATTCGTCGTCGTCATAATCGCATTACCCTGGGTCCTCGACGGATGGGTCCCGCCGCCATCCGCGTTCGTACCTTCACTGGTACTGGTACTGGCGCTCGGATCCGGATTCTTGAGCATAGTTGCGCTCGTCATGACTCTTTTCGATTCGCCACCGCGAGAAGCCCCTTCAACCCGGTGATGACGCCGCATCGCGTCAGCGATGCCGCAGCCATGAGCGCGCCGCCCGCCGCGATTGTGCGGCGAGCGGCGCGTGATTTCAGGAAATGGCGATGCCGCTGTAGTAGTGCCTCAGGATCGCCTGGTAGCTGCTGCCCCCGTTCGCGAGGTCACGCGAGCCGTACTGCGACAGCCAGTCCCCGTCCACCCAGCCACCGCACGCCGTCGTGGTCGCGCAGTAGTGCGCCTGCAGGATGTTGCCGCTGCGGGTCATCCGGGTCGACCACGTGCTGTCCACCGCGGAGGACGTCGACGTCTGCGCCGAGGACGGCCGGTAGACCTGGTCGCCGGTGTCGTCACGGACGTCGTAGCACTGGCCACCGGAGGTCTTCCGGGTCGAGTGCAGCGCCCAGTACCAGCCGTAGCTCTTGACGGCTACCGCACCGGCCTCCAGCGAGGCCTTCGGCCAGCTCGTGATCCACTCGTTCGGGAGGACATTCTTGACGTACGTCTTGAAGTCGACCCGGTCGACGCGCCCGAGACTGACCCGGTAGACCAGGATCGTGCTCGGGAGCTTGCTGTTGGTGCCGTCGGTGCTGCAGCCCGTCGGCCCGCTCAGCAGTTGGTGCGAGGCGTTGTTGTTCTTCAGCGTGGCGTTGAGGTTGCCCTTCGCCCCGGACGCGAAGTCCTGGCTCGCACCGGCGAAGTTGCTGTTGAAGTAGACCCGCACGGTCTTGCCGGTGCGGTTCCACACCGACGCGGCGTTGTTCTTGACGCACAGGCCCTTGCCCGCGCCCGCGCCCTTGAAGTCGTAGCACGACGGCTGGGTCGTGCCGTAGTCGTCCAGGGAGTCGGTGAAGTCGGAGATCGAGCCGGCCTGGTTGCTGTTGTAGTAGTAGCAGAACTCTCCGCTGTCGCAGCCCCCGTCACGGGCGGCCGCGGACGCGGCGCTCGGCGCCACCGCGACGCCGACGAGCGCCACCGCCAGGACGGCCAGGATGCCCGGAACCCTTCGCAGGATGTTCATCTGCGACCACTGAAGTCGAGAGGGCCCTGGGTGCTGCTCAGAAGCAGGTGCGAACGCATGCCGGGTCACCAGCCGCTCGGGACGTACGCCCAGCCCAGGTAGTCGGACCGGTCCCGGAACGAGTTGGTCTGGTAGACGGTCGGTCCGGTGCTGATGGCGCTGTTGCCGCCGATGGAGAGCATGACGTGCCCGGCCGACGTGGTGGACGTGAAGAACACCGCCGTTCCGGCGGGCGGCACCGAGCCGGTGTGGATGCGCCCGTTGTCCCGCTGCCACTGGTAGTGCGTCCGCGCCGTGGCGAACCGGCCGCTGGTGCCGAACGCCCGCTCGACGAACAGCTCGCACTGGTTGTTCCAGTCGGTGTGCCCGAGCCGCGCCTTGGCGAACGCGACAGCGTCGGACGCGCGCGGATCGGCCGGGTAGGTGGTGCCGCCGATATCGTGCGACGCGTTGTTGTTCTTCAGCGTCGCGTTGAGGTTGGCCTTCGCCCCGGACGCGAACGACTGGCTCGCTCCGCCGAAGTTGCTGTTGAAGTAGACCTTCACGGTCTTGCTGGTGCGGTTCCACACCGAAGCGGCGTTGTTCTTGATGCACAGGCCCTTGCCCGCGCCCGCGCCCTTGAAGTCGTAGCAGGACGGCTGGGTCGTGCCGTAGTCGTCGACCGACGCGGTGAAGTCCGAGATCGAGCCGGCGTAGCCGCTGTTGTAGTAGTAGCAGAACTCGCCGCTGTCGCAGACTCCGTCCCGGGCTGCCGCCGAGGCTGGCGAGGCGACGCTCAGGATGGAGGTGGTCATGGCGAGCGCTGCGCCGACGACGGCGAGGTTCCTACGGATGTTCATGGTGTCCTCTCGTGGACGATTGGTGATCGTTGGAGGGTTGGGTCTGGTGCGGGTCACTGCCCGCGCTGGTACTGCTCCCAGGTCTTGATCGTGATCCGGGGGCCGTCGTCCGGGCCGCCGTTGGCCAGGCCGTTCAGGCCGAGGTAGTAGTCGCCGACCTGGTGCTGCGCCTGGCTGGACAGGTCCGTGTCGTTGATCGCCGTGGCGTGGATGTGCCACGGCCAGTCACCCTGACTCGGGTTGCGGACCCAGGCGGCGAAGCCGACCTGGCGTAGAGCGCGGACGGCCGCGGTGCGCTTGGCCGCGGTCATGCCGGTGACCGCGATGTCCACCACGCCCCCGCCGTCGTGCGTACCGGCCGAGGTCGGGTCGCCCCCGGGGTTGTACGAGCCCTGTTCGAGCACCAGCGTGTGCCCGAGCAGACGCTGGGCCTCGGCCAGCATCGCCTGCGTACGGGCGTCGACGACGTACCCGTCACGCTGGACCTTCGCGCCCGGGCCGATCGTGTTGCCGACGGTGTACCGGTTCTGCCCGAGCTTCGTCAGTGACGTCGTGCCGGGCAGCCCGTTCGCGGCCAGGCCGGTGTAGCCGAGTGAGCGCTGGTAGGCCGCGTACGCCGAGATGGTCACGGTGCCGAAGTAGCCGTCGACCCACTGCGCGTCCAGCAGGTTTCGGGCCTGGAGCGCCTGCTCCACGGCGAGCACGGAACTCTTCGCGCCGGGGGTCAGTGTGCTGTCGGCACGGCGGGGGTCGATCTGAGCCGCCAGGACGGTGGCCTCCATGTCCACGACAGGCCGCGCGGCCGCAGTGACGGTCCGCTGCGTCGTGGCACCGGATGTCGCGGCCGACGCATGGGCCGGGACGCCGACGGCCACGCAGAGCGCGGCGAGCCCGACGGCTAACCAGGGACGGCTCATCGTCGATCCTCCTCGTAGGTGGTGAGTTGCGTTCGGGGACGGACACCACACTGCGAGAAGGGACCTGCTGTTCGGTACCCCTGCTGCCCTGTCAGATCCGTCAGACCATCACCGACCTCGATGGATGCGGTGTTGTCAGGTTCGGTGGCACCGGGGGCTGACATCGAGCATTGGCACTTTGATGCGGGGTGGAGGCGACCCGGGGCCCGGGAATCGACCAGTGTGACGGCTCGGCGGGCTGGACCGCGGCTGCCGCCAGACGCAATCAGGCGATGACGGTGACCATGAAGTACACCGGCCGGCGGCTGGGGAAGAATTCCCGCCCGTTCTCGTCGACCATCTTCCAGCTGACCCAGCACTTCCCGGGGCGGCTCGGCGCCCTGACCCGGACACGGATCATCACCTGCTCGCCAGGCGGCGTGTCGCCGATCGCGACCCGATCCGGCGTCTGGCAGCCGTCGCCGGCGACGGTGGGGGTCGTCCGGGCCAGGAAGCGGTTGTGCCAGTCGACCGTCCCCACGTTCTTGAGGGCCCACACCTTGTCGAATTCGGCGTTGACCCTCACGTGCGATCCGTCGGGGACGGTGATGTCCCCGAGGAACTTGCTCGAGTCCCCGCGGATCAACGAGTCGGAGAACTCTGCCGATGATGACGGGGCGGACGATGAGGGGGACGCCGTCACGGGGCCGGAGCCGTCCGCCGACCACCGGCCGCGGACGTTGGCACCGAGGACGGCGACCATCGCCACCACCACCACCGTCGCCGCGGCGGCGAGCCACGGCATCCGGTGCCGTCGCGCACCTGCGGTCTCGTCCTCCGCCTGCGGAAGCTCCGCGGTCCGTAACGCGCGCTGGTCGGCCGGCCCATGGTCGGAGGTGATGGTGCCGGTCGCCGTCGTATCAGCAGCGTTTCGAGCGTCTACACGGCCCGGAGGATCGCTGCTGACCGGAGCCTGCTCGCGATCCGGGACGGCGTGGTCGGTCCCCGGGCGATGAGCGTCCTCCCAACGACGCCGCCACTGGGCCTCGTCCGCGTCGCAGGCTCGGACGAACTCGCGCGTGGTCTCCCAGGAGGGGAATCTGGTCCCGGCGGCAGCCTCGTGCAACGTCGTGTGTGAGATCCGGCCCGACCGTCCAGCCATCTTCCGGAACGACGGGTCGCCAGCGGCGGCCCGCAGTGATCGCAGCTGTTCGGCGAAGCGCTCGGCGGTGGCTCTGTCCTGGATCGACTCGGCGGCAGCACGCTGGTCTCTCATCTCTTCCCCCGATGTCAGACGTCGTCGTCAGGCGTTGTCAGAGCGTGTAAGAGGGTACCGAACGCGCCTCGGCGGTCATCAATGTGGTGGATGACGACACCGGCCGCGACGGTCACCGGTGCATTGAAGGAGGTCATCGATGAAGAGCCTTTCCCGACGTGGCGTGCGCATCCTTGCGGCCGCCGGGCTGGCTGTGCCCGCGGCGCTGGCGGTCACGGGCCCCGCCTACGCCGAGACCAACCCGCGCTGTGCGAGCTCGGTGCAGATCGGCGCGACGGCGTACGTCACGGTTGGCGGGCAGACCGCCGCGTCGGTCAAGCAGTACAAGGGTTGCGGCAAGAACTACGCCTACACGTACGTGTGGCAGCAGTACCGGGCGAGCCATGGCGCGTACCAGGTCTGCACCTCGATCGTGACCGGTAACACGCTCCGCGATCTGAAGTGCTCGAGCGGCCCGGATGTCTGGTCCTCGGGCGCCAACACGCTGTCGGTGTGCACCCGGGCCCTCGGCGGAATCTCGGACGTGGCGCAGAAGGAGACCGAAGTCCGCTGCTGACCGGCGAAGTGCCGCGACAGCCGCGCGGGCCCGGGTTTGAGCCCGGGCCCGCTTCGCTGTCTGGATGCGGTGGTGAGCGGCGTCACTGGCGGGCAACCAACTGTTCACTTCAAGATCGCTAACTCTCATCCGGGCTTGACCGGTGAGTTCGTGAAGCTGCGGAAAGGTGCTGGCCGGCCACGCCCCTCGGTGTGCCACGGCACCTGTAGACCGGAGCGTCCCCTTGCCCTCACTCGGACGTGCGCCGCGCCGCGGCGTGGCGAGCCTCTTCTCGTTGTTGGCGTTCACCCTGATCCTGTTCGTCCCGGCCGCCCCCGCGGGCGCGCATCCGTTCGGCGACCCGCAGACCGTGACCGTCACCGCGGACCCGCAGCGCCACGACGTGGTGCACGTACGGTGGAAGGTCGGCGGCACCGACGACCTCACGCTCCTCGGGGTCCACCTCGGCGTGCTGCCGCAGGACCGCGTCATGCTCGACGGCGCGGTGTTCTTCCAGCCCTCGGACGCGATCGCCCTCGGGCCGTCCGAGCAGTTCGCGGGCTACCTGCGCAGGCAGATCACCGTCACCAGTGACGGGGACGCGTGCGCCGGCACGGTCACCCCGCCGAGCAACCTCGCCGCGTCCGGCGTGACCGTCGACTACACGTGCCCCGGCCCGATCGGCACGGTCTCTGTCGGGGTACGGATGCTCACCGACCTCAACCCGGCGTACCAGACGCTGGCCAGCGGTTCGAACGGCGAGCGGGCGGTGTACGGGTCCGGCCGGTACGCCCACGACTGGGTGCTCGGCGACGCGCCCGCGAAGAGCGGTACGGGTCTCGGCCGAAGCGCCGCCGAACAGATCGCCGCCGTCGGCGGCGGTCTGCTGCTCGTGGCGCTCGCCGCGCTGTTGCTGAACCGCTGGCGCCGTCGGCGGATCGCCGCATGATGGCCACGACGGTCGTCCTCCACGCGGCGTCGCTCTCGGACCGGCTCCAGGACTATCTGCACGCGCCGGGCGTCGCGCCGCTGGCGTTCGCCTTCGCGGTCCTCGCCGGAGCAGGCCACGCGGTGGCACCCGGGCACGGCAAGAGCCTGGCCGCCGCGTACCTCGTCGGGTCTCGGGGCCGGGTCCGCGACGCGGCCTGGTTGGGCGGCTCGGTCGCCGTCATGCACACCCTCTCCGTCCTGGTGATCGGGGTGGCGTGGACCTTCCTGTCCCTCTCGGACGTCGTGGGGATGCGGCAGCTCACCGGTGCGCTGCAGGTCGCTGCCGGCCTGCTCGCCGTGGCCACCGGCATCTGGCTGGCCCGCCGGCACCTGAACGGCCACCACCACGCACACAGCCACCCGCACGACCACGGCGATCCGCACCGCCACGACCACGGGCACAGCCACGACCACGGCGACGGCAAGCGGCCGGGGCTGCTCATGCTCGGCGCGTCCGGCGGTCTCACCCCGTCCCCGGCTGCGTTCCTCGTCCTGGTCACCGGGCTGTTCATCGGCCGCGCCGGTTTCGCCCTGCTGCTCGTCCTGGCCTTCGGCATCGGCATGGCCGTGGTGCTCTTCGGAGTCGGCCTGCTGGCGCTCGCGGGCAGCTCCGTCGTCGTCCGCGGCGCCCAGTCGCACGCCGTCCTCCGACTGGCCACCCGGGTGGCCCCCCTGCTCGCCGCCGCCGGCATCACGGTGCTCGGCATCGGCGTGACCGCAGTCGCTGCGGTTCGCCTCATCAATTAGAAGGAGAAACCTCGCCATGACGCACGAAAGACGTGCGCGTAGAAAGCGACCACGCGGACTGTTGTCCGCGGTCGCTCTCGTCCTCATCGCCGGGCCGGCAACGGCCCTCACCCCCACGATGGCGGGGGCGCAGGCGGTCCCGACCAGCGGCAACGCCCCGGTGATCAACCTGCACGCAGGGCAGAACCTCGAGGGCAAGGTCCCCGTCACCGTCGAGCCCGTCACGGAGAACGACTCCGTGACCACGCTCGCGGTCGACGGCGACAAGATCGACGCGGACAGGACCTCCGGCACCGCCCACTTCGCCTTCGAGATGGGTGGCAACGGCACCGAGGCCCGCTACCACAACTACCTCACCGTCAACACCCACACGGCCGAGGCGGACCGGGTCTACCTGCCGGACATCGCGGGTGGGCAGGTTGGCACCCTCGACTTCCCGGGCGAGTGGTTGCACTCCGGGGCGAACATCGTCACCGTCCACACCGGTGCGAACTGGGTCGACTCGACCACCAAGACGGCCGTCGGCTACGAGGATCTGCCGAACGGTGAGGGTGGCCGCTGCCCCAACTACGACGACTACGCGCTCAGCAGCATCAGCCTCAGCCTGCTCGGCGTGGTCGCCGACGGCGAGCAGAACCTGTTCAGCTACAACTTCGGTGACGGCACCTGCGGCAGCTCGGCGAAGACGCTCAACCAGGACCTGACCTTCGTCATCTCCGGCGAGCCGGGCAGCACGTCCGGTCTGCGGACCGACCTGGACACCACCAGGCTCACCAACGGTACGCACACCGTCAGCGCGACCACCCTGTCGGGCGCGAAGACCGCCGTCGAGGTCGACGTCAACAACGCGCCGGCCGGCGCCGCGACGGTCACCCCCGCCGACGGTGCCCGCGTACGCGGCACCCGGCCCGTGATCGCGGCGGTTCCCAGCGGCAGCAAGGACCGCGTCGAATCGCTGGCCATCGACGACAAGCCCGCCGAGAACGCGGAGACGTTGGCCGCCGGCACCGCCACCCTCGACCTCAACGTCGAGGCCGGCAACTCGGTCGAGGCGCGTTCCCACAACTACGTGCTGGTGAACGGCCACCGGGTCGACCTCGGCGGCGACTACGGCACCGCCGGGGCGGAGGCCGTCAAGCTGCCGATCCCGACCCGGTTCCTGCACCTCGGTGACAACGTCGTCGAGGTCAGGACCGGCGACTACAACGGCACCGCCAACGGTGCGACCTGCGCCAACCACGATGACTTCACGCTCACCCGGGCGGCGACGAGCCTCGCGCTGAGCACGCCCGGCACGGTGACGGCCGGCACCACGTACCTCGTCACCACCACCGGCACGACCGTGACGAAGGCCGAGACGACAGCCGCCGCGCTGGCGCTGGGCGACGGCACGTGCGCGGCCAACAAGGACGCCGAGTTCCACTTCACCATCGCCGACGCGCCGACGACGCGTACCGTCGACACCCTCGGCAGCGGGGACGACGCGCACCTGAAGGTGTTCATCGGTGGCAACGGCAGCGACAACGGGTACGACAACAGGGTGCTGGTCAACGGCACCCCACTGGACATCGGCATCTGGGAGAAGGAGGTCGCCGACCTCAGCTTCCCGAACGAGTGGCTGGTGCCGGGCGTCAACGCTCTCGAGTTCGTCGCGGGCAGCGACCACGGCAGCGCCAAGCCGGGCGGTTGCGACAACTACGACGACTTCACGCTGCGGGACTTCCAGCTCCTGCCGACCGGCGCGAAGGCGACCCAGCTGACCCGGGAGATCGCGCAGTCCACGGTCACCATCGGCTCGGCCAGCTACCCGCCCGGCTCGCAGGTGACCATGAGCCTCGGCGACGGCACCTGCGGTAGCAGCTACAACGCCGTACTGAACAAGACGATCCTGTTCGACGTCACCGCGCAGGACGGCTCGGCGCTGCCGGCGCTGGGCAAGCGCGCGGACGTCGACACCACGTCGATCGCGGACGGCGCCCACACCATCAAGGCGGTCGTCGGCGACAAGACCTCGACGCGGCGCTTCACCGTCGACAACACCGCCCCGGAGATCGAGAGCAGCGTCCCGGCCGCCGGGCAGCGGCTGACCTCGACCGTCGCGCTCAACATCAAGGTCAAGGACGCGACCGGGGTCGTCGGCACGCCGGCCATCACGCTGGACGGTACGGCCGTCAAGCAGGGTGACCAGATCGGGCACGGTCTGCCGGCCGGGGAGCACACCATCGCGGTGACGGCGACCGACGCGCTCGGTAACACCGCCACCCGTCAGGTCCGCTTCAGCAGCGCGAGCATCCCGGACGTCCCGACCGGGCTCGACGCCGCCGTCAAGGGCACCGACCCGGTCTCGGCGGAGCTCTCCGCCCGGATCCCGGGCGAGGACGGCGTCGCGCTGACCGCCACCTTCACGAAGGCGGACGAGGTCCTGCCGACCGGCGGCTACCAGGGCGAGGCGGCCGACGTGCCGACCACGCTGGATGTCCAGCACGACAAGAGCGTCAACGTCGCCTCGCTGCGTCCGCTCGACGGCGCGACGGTCGACACCCCGTCCAGCCGGTCCGTGGTGTTCCAGCGGTACGACCTGCCGTTGGGGGCGACCAAGGAGACGCCGACGCTGCGCTGGTCGGGCACCATCGACCCGGCGCGGATCGTGGCATTGCGGGTGTGGAACCCGACGACCGAGAAGTGGGTCGTGCTGACCAGTTCGCGTGGCCAGGTCGGTCACGACACCGTCCTCACCGCGCAGGTCGAAGCCGCATACCGCGTCGGTGGCGTCGTCCACGTGCTGGTCACCGGCGAGGACCCGTTCGCCGACGACCTGTCGCCGCGCGACTCGTCCGCCCAGAACGACAAGGATCACTTCGAGGATCCGAACTCGTACGACTTCTCGCTGGTGCACTTCACCGACACCCAGTACGTCACCGAGGGCGCGGCCGGCGGCACGTACGACGACTGGGACGGCACCGCCGAGCCCTCGGACGTCGAGACGGCCGAGGAGCAGGCGGTCTGGGCGGCGGGTTACCGCGGTGTGACGCAGTGGGTGGCCGACAACGCCGCCAGCAGGAAGATCGCGTACACCGCGCACACCGGTGACATCATCGAGAACGACTACTACGACCCACTGGCTACCAACTCGGACGGCACGCTCAAGCGGCCGGGTCTGAACGAGCAGGTCGAGAAGGAACTCGCGGTCGCCTCCGGCTTCCAGAAGGTCCTCGACGACAACGGTGTGGTCAACCAGGTCATCGCCGGTAACCACGACGACCAACTGGGCGCCGAGACGGGCCCGACGTCGCGGTTCAGCCGGACCTTCAGCGCCGACCGGTACTACCAGACGGCGAAGATGTGGCCGAAGGGCACCGAGTACCACGCGTGGGACGAGGTGACCAAGGCCGACGGCACCGTCACGCCGGGCAAGGACAACCAGAACAACTACCTGCTCTTCTCGGCCGGTGGCCTGGACTTCGTGGCGGTGGGTCTGTCGTACGGCGTGACCCCGGCGGAGGCCAAGTGGGCCGACTCGATCTTCAAGCGGTACAAGGACCGTAACGGGGTCCTGCTCTCCCACGACTACCTCAAGCCGTCGGCCAACCCCGACGGTCGCGGGGCGGACTTCTCCGCGCCGGACGGCTCGCCGCTCTACAAGCAGGTCGTCGAGGCCAACCCGAACGTCTTCCTGGTCCTCGCCGGTCACGAGCACGGCGTCGGCACCAACCTGAAGTCGAAGGTCGGCGTCACCGTCTCCCACGATGTCGTCGAACTGCTGGCGGACTACCAGTTCTACACGGTCGCCGCCGGGGAGCTGTGGCCGAAGTTGGTCGCCGCCGACGGCACCATCGACATCAACGGTGACGGCAAGCCGGACCACAAGGCCACCGACCGGCTGCAGTTCGGCGCGAGCTTCCTGCGCCTGCTGCAGTTCAACGTGGCCCGGGCCGAGATGCACATCGACACGTACTCGCCGTACCTGAACAACTTCGGGGCGACCGAGTACGACATCCGCCAGGACGGCAGCCAGCCGAAGCCCCGTTACAACGGCGCCGAGGACAACCTGACCCTCCCGGTGGACCTCACGACCCGCAAGACCTCGTTCGCCACCGATTCGCTCGCCGCCTACGTGCCGTCCGGCACGATCGGCACCGACGAGGTGACCGCGAACGGCACCGCCACGGTGACCTGGAACAAGCTCCTGCCGGGCACCTCGTACGGCTGGATCGTATCGGCGGAGAGCGCCGACGGCGGCAGCGCGGTGGCCCAGCCGGCGGTGTTCCGTACCGCCAAGCAGGCACCGACGGTGACCGTCGCCGCCGCCCCGACCAACTGGGGCACCGCAGCGACCGTGACCGTCAAGGTCGCGGCCGGCACCACGCCCGCCACGGGCACGGTGCAACTGACCGAGGGTACGACCATCCGCGGCTCCGCCGCCGTCACCAACGGCACCGCGACGTTCACCCTCCCGGTGGGCCTCGCGGGCGGCCAGCACACGCTGACCGCGTCGTATTCGGGCAGCGATTATCTGGACCCCGCGCAGGCCACGGGCATCCTGACGGTGAACCTGCCGGCGGAATGGAGTTCGTCGGCGGTCTACAACGACGGGGACCGGGTCACCTATCAGGGCCGGGTCTTCCGGGCCTCCTGGTACACGAAGAACCAGAAGCCGGGTGACCCCAACGGCGCATGGCAGGAAATCGCCATGACCGAGGACGGCACCTCGATCTGGACCGCCTCGCGGGTCTTCAACACCGGCGACTTCGCCATGTACGACGGCAAGAAGTGGCGGGCCCAGTGGTACACCCGCAACCAGAAGCCGGGCGACCGCAACGGCTCCTGGGAGGAGATCGCCCCGACCCCGCCGGACAACAGCCCGGCGGCCTGGACGTCCACGCGGGTGTACAACGCCGGCGACCGGGTGTCCTTCAAGGGCCACGTCTACGAGGCCAGGTGGTGGACCCGCGGCCAGGAACCCGGTATCCAGAACGGCCCCTGGAAGCTGATCAAGTAATCAGGTAGCTAGCGACACACCGGCCCGGGACCGCTGCGGTCCCGGGCCGGTGTGCTTCCCGCTCGACCTGGACCGTCAGATCAACCCCTGGACCGTGGCGCGGACTCCGGCCTGGAAGCGGGTCTGGACGCCGAGCTTGGCCAGGACGACCGCGACGCGGCGGGTGGCCGTACGCGTGCTCATGCCCAACTGTCGGGCGATGGCCTGGTCCTTCAGGCCGGCCTTCAACATCCCGAGCAGGAGGACGTCGTCCTCGTTGAGGTCGTGATCCTGGGTCGGCATCGCCCCGGTGATCGGCTCGGCCCGCGCCCAGTACGCCTCGTAGAGTTCGATCACCGCGTCCAGCAGACCGGACGGGTGGAGGACGGCCATGCCGTCGTAGGTGCCGCCGGAGAGCGGAATGAGGGCGATGCGCTTGTCGATGATGTGCAGCTTGAAGGGCAGTGCCGGCAACAACCTCGACTGCTCCCCGATCGCGGCGAGTTCGAGCAGCGTCGCGAACCGCCCGGGGCGCTCCATCGATTCCGGGCAGTAGATCGAGCGAACCTCCACGCCCCGCTCGATCCAGGCCCGCGTGATGGCGTGTTCGTCCTCGTTGCTGTGCAGCGTGCCGTCCGGCTGGCCCAGGTAGGGCGGCCGGTCCAGGACCCAGATGTGGCTGCTGGCGGACCGGTTCAGCTCCTCCACGCGGTCGATGACGACGTCACGCCCCGAGAGCACCTCCAGCAGGTCGCCCGGGTTGCCGCGTAGCTGCCCCTCCCGGTAGCTCACCGTGATCGCCTCGACCTCACCGCGCGCGGCGTCCAGTGTGGCCTCGGCCTCGAACATCCGTTGTCTGAGCAGCGGCACCAACGCGGTCTGTGGGTTCACCGCCTGGTAGTGCCCGCGCGTCGTTCTCCTGAGAACGCCGAGCGTGGTGAGGCGGGAGATGGACTGCCGGGCCTGGGCCACCGTCACCTCGAGCGCCCCGGCGACGTCCGGCGCGGTCAGCTCCCCCCCGGCCAGAAAGCTCCGATAGGTCCGCTCGTCGGCTTCGGAGATGCCCAGGGCTCTCAGCATGGATGGTCGACCTCCGTCGGGTGGGGCACGGGTCGCCGAGTGACGGGCTTGGCCAGTTGACCAAGGACGCCACCAGATTATCTGGACACTCTCCGGAGGCGCGGCGTTCACTCACCTCGCCGGGAAGGGCGGCCGTATCGCCTCAACCCGGGCGTGCCACGCCGTGCTTGCACTCGTCGTGGCGCCACGACGACGGGCCGGAGCCGCTGCTCCGGTGCCACAACGGAGGAGGAGCGCGTGACCTTACCGTCACGAAGGAACAGCCTGGCGTGGGGAGCGACGGTGACCATAGCGTCGCTGCTCGCGGTGCTGCCCGGGTCACCCGTCCAGGCGGCCGGTGACCCGACCGTCCCCACCCCCACGTCGCGTCACCTCGGCACCGGTCGGTACATCGTCACGCTGTCGGACGCGCCGGTCGCCACGTACCAGGGCGAGGTCGCCGGCCTACCGTCGACGGCGGCGACCCCCAACGCCCGGACCGACGTCCGCAGCAGCGATGCCGGCCGCTACCGGGACTACCTGAGGGACCGGCACAGCCGCGTCGCCGCCTCGGTCGGCGCGACGGCCCGCACGCACTACTCGGTGGTGACGAACGGGTTCACCGCGGACCTGACGGGCGCCCAGGTGGCCCGGCTCTCCCACCAGCCGGGCGTTCTCCGCGTCACCCCGGACGGGTGGAACAAGGTGGCCTCCGACTCGACGGCCACCGACTTCCTAGGCCTGTCCGGGCGGCGCGGGCTGTGGTCGGCTCTCGGTGGCACGGCGAAGGCCGGCAAGGGCGTGGTGATCGGCGACATCGACACCGGCATCTGGCCCGAGAGCGCGTCCTTCGCGGCGCCGCCGATCGGCACCGCTCCGCCCACCCCCAAGGATCCGTACCGGCCGCAGCGCAAGGGTGACGCGATCACCATGCGCAAGGCCGACGGGGGCACCTTCACCGGCACCTGTCAGACCGGCGACGAGTTCACCGCCAGCGCCTGCAACTCGAAGATCGTCGGGGCCCGGTACTTCGGAGAGGGCTGGCTGTCGCTCGTGCCGCCGGAGAACCGGGGCGACTTCGTCTCGCCGCGCGACGGAAACGGCCACGGCACCCACACCGCCTCCACGGCGGCCGGTGACGCCGACGTCAAGGTGACCGAGGACGGCCGGGACCTGGGCGAGATCTCCGGCGTGGCACCGGCCGCGTCGATCTCCGTCTACAAGGCGCTCTGGTCCAGCAAGGACGGGAAACAGGACGGCGGCATGACGTCCGACATCGTGGCCGCGATCGACCAGGCCGTCGCCGACGGTGTCGACGTCATCAACTACTCGGTCGGTTCGATGATCGAGTCGGGGCTCGACGATCCGATCCAGCAGGCTTTCCGCAACGCGGCCGCGGCCGGGATCTTCGTCTCTGCGGCGGCCGGCAACTCCGGCCCCGAGTCGGCGACCCTGGACAACACCGCGCCGTGGGTCACCACCGTCGCCGCCAGTACGTTGGCCCCGATCGAGGCGACCCTCAAGCTCGGCGACGGCCGGACGTTCGTCGGTGGCAGCACCACGGTCACCGGCCAGGTCGGCCCCAAGCCCCTGGTGCTCGCGCAGAACGTCAAGCTGGCCAGTGCGTCGGACGGCGACGCCGCGCTCTGCATGGACGCCACTCTCGACCCGGCGAAGGCGACCGGGACCATCGTCGTCTGCGACCGGGGCGTCACCGCTCGCCCGACCAAGTCGGCCGAGGTGCAGCGGGCAGGCGGCGTCGGCATGGTGCTGGTGAACACCAGTGACCTGGACGTCGACGGCGACCTCCACCAGGTGCCGACCGTGCACCTCAACGTGCCGGGCGCCACGGATGTCCGGACCTACTCGACCACGCCGGGCGCCACCGCCGTCCTGCAGCCGGGCGGCTCGTCCAACACGCCGTACCCGCAGATCGCCGCCTTCTCCTCGCGCGGCCCGTCGAACGCCAACAAGGGCGACCTCATCAAGCCGGACATCGCTGCGCCGGGCGTGGGCATCCTCGCCGCGGTGGCTCCTCCGAGCAACCTCGGCCACAATTTCGACTTCCTCTCCGGCACCTCGATGGCTACGCCGCAGATCACGGGCCTCGCGGCGCTCTACTTCGGGGTGCACCCGACCTGGTCCCCGATGGCGGTGAAGTCGGCGCTCATGACGACGGCGGTGGACACCAAGACCGCTACCGGAGGCGTCAACACCGATCCGTTCACGCAGGGCTCCGGCCAGGTCAACCCGCGCCGGATGATGGACCCCGGCCTGGTGTACGACTCGACCAACGCGGACTGGCTGGCGTACGAGGCGGGTCAGGGTCTGGACGCGGGCCCGACCGTACGGGCGGTCGATCCGAGCGACCTGAACTACCCCTCGATCGCCGTCGGCCAACTCCTCGGGTCGCAGACCATCACCCGTACGGTCACCGCCACCCGGCCCGGCATCTACCGGGCCTCGGCGGAGCTGCCGGGCATCAAGGTGCAGGTGCAGCCGTCCACCCTGCTCTTCACCAAGGCGGGCCAGAAGGCGCGGGTCAAGATCACCTTGACCCAGCGGGCCGCACCGTCGGCCGTCCCGGTCGTCGGATCGCTGACGTGGACCGGCAGCGGGCACGTGAGCGTCCGCAGCCCGATCGTGATCACGCCGTTCTCGGTGCTCGCTCCGGACCGGGTCGCCGGCAGTGGAGCGCAGGGGAACGTCAGCTTCCCGGTGACCCCGGGCAGCGGAAAGCTCACACTCACGGGGCATCGGCCGGTCGCCGGGCCGCTCGTCAAGGGCGAGATCTCGGCCAGCAACCCCGAGCAGTACTTCAGCTTCACCGTGCCGCAGGGGAGCAAGGCGGGCGAGTTCTTCGTCACCACCGACAATCCGGACGCCGCGCTCTACCTGCTGATCGGCCGTCCGATCAACGACCAACAGTTCGCGCTGGTCGGGCTCAGTGAGTACGCGCACCGCGCGCGGGTGAGCGCGGCTCAGTTGCCTCCGGGCGACTATCTGGCGGCCGTGGTCGATCTGGGTGATGCGCCGGGGACGTCGTCGACGCCGTACACGATCCAGTCGAACGTCGTCGGCGGTGGCACCGCCCCGGCCGGCACGTTCTCGGTCACACCGAAGGCTCCGACGACGAAGCAGGGCGTGCCGATCACGGTGACCGGGTCATGGTCGGACGTGAGCACCGACCGGCCGGCCACCGCGTACATCGAGTATCCGAAGGGTGCCGGCACGCTGGTCAGCATCGGCGGTTGACAGCTCCGACGAATCCGTCCGGGGCGTGGCAGCCGGCCGCGCCCCGGACGATCCGCACGACGTGCGGTCACCGGCGCTTCTTCATCGGTCCCGGTCTCGCTGGTGACTTACGGACCAGCAATCGAACCCGGCTGACCTCGGGCGGCGGCCGCCCCGAGCAGGGGCACGGTCGCGGCAGACCTAAGGCGATGGTCAGGGGAGCGTGATGAAATAGCCCGTTTCGTCAAGAATGACGTGGGTGGATCCGCTGCTGTTGTTGTAGGCGCCGATCCGCCCGTCGCCGCCGAGCCTGACCATGGCGAGGTTGGAAGCCGTCTCCTTCGCCACGAAGTTGAGGTTCGACGTCGAGGGCGTTCCTCCGGGCGGGTAGACGGCCAGCACGCCCGCGTTGCTCGGATCGGTGACCGTAACGTTCACCACCACCGCCCTCGGTTTCGGGCAGTCGTCCTCGCACCAAGCCCCCAGGTATTCGACGCCAGCGTGGGTTTTCTGCCGGTCGTTCAAGGGGTAGGAGTACGTCGCGGGGTACCAGCCGCGGGAATCACGGCTGTCCGCGATCCGGCTCGGGCCGTACGGGACGTACGTCTGCTCGGCGATCCCCCGCACCGGTGCGGCAAAGTAGCCCATCAGGTCGACCACCACGTGGGTGGTACCGGAGCTGGCGTTGTGGATCATCGCCTTGCCATCGACCAGCGGCACGATGGCCAGGCTCGGAATGGTCTGACCGGCCACGAAATTCAGGTTGGACGCCGTGGGCATCGGTCGCGTATCTGGGTAGAGCGTCAGGACGCCGCCGGTCTTCGGCCCGGTAACCGTCACGTTGACGATCGCCGCCGTGACCGACCTCGGCAGTTTCTCTGCGAGGTCTAGGCGCAGATCACCGTTTGCCGCGATCGGCGTGCCGGTCCCGGTGCGGGTATCGAGTACCCGGGTCGGGTTGGGCGACTCCATGGCGGCCCCGGACGAGCCGTAGAAGCCCTGGAGGTCGGCGATCACGTGCACGGTGCCGCCGCTGCTGTTGCGGAACCGGAGTTTGCCGTTGGTCATCGCCACGGTGGCCAGGTTCGGGACCGTCTCGCTCGCGACGAAGTTGATGTTCGATGATTCGGGCAGCGACCAACCGTCCGGGTAGACCGTGAGGAAGCCGGCGGTACGGGGCTGGGTGACGGTCACGTTGAGCACCACCGCGCTGATGTCGGCGACCGCCACCCCGTTGATGGTAGGGATGTCGAGCACCACCTCGGCCCCGGCCACGACCGGCGTGGTGGTGGGGGTGCCGACCGCGCTGCGGGTGTCGAGCAGCCGGGTCGGGTCCACCGTCTGATAGAGCGCACCGACCACGGTACAGCGGTAGTCGGTTGTCTCGGCTGGGAGCCGGAAGCCGGTGGAGCTGATCTGGATGTGGACGCAGACCTGGCCGGCTCGGCGGAGGGTGTAGTCGAGGGCACGGGCGCCGGTCACCCGCCAGAACCGCTCACCCTCGAACTGGTACGCGATCGAGACGCCTTCGTCGCCGCCGACGGGCCACGAGTACTGCAGGCCCGCGAATGCCGTGACCGTGAGGGGATTTCCACCGGGCTTGCGACGTACGCCGGCCTGGCCGTCCGAAGGACCCTGCACCTCCACCGCGCCCCGGTCGTGGTACCCGAGAGCGGTACCGGTGTTGGCGACCGCCGGGTTGTCGGTACGCGGGTTACCCAGCAGATCGGTGCCGGTGACGCCCCGAGCGGAGGCGTCCCCGGAGTCCACCGCCGGTGAGGCCGGATCCATCTTGTACCAGTTCCGGTTCCAGCCCTGGTACGAGCCGATCATCGGGTCCGTCGCGAGGTCGTGGCCGCCCTGCCCGGTGGCTTCTCGGAAGGCCGCCAGGTCCCGGTACGCGCCGTCGCCCCAGGCGTACAAAGTGCCGCCGCTGATCGGGTCGATGAGGTTGTAGTCCGCGATCGTCGCCGACAATGAGTCGGTCGAGACCGAGATCGCGGTGGCCTTTGCCGGAGCAGCGCAGGCCTGCCGGAAGAAGTGCGTACGCACGATGTTGTTCTGGAGCGAAACACCGCTGGAGGCCCCGACCACCTCGATACCCACGACACAGTTCGTCAGCAGGGTGTTGTTGGTGACGACGGTGCCCGGCGCGTCGGTGACCCGCAGGCCCGCGCCGGAGAATTCGTTGTCGGTCACGACCGTGCCGGCGACTCCGGCGTCGATCGCCAGGCCGGGACTCCCCGCAGGACCGCTCGACAGGTAACTCCGGCTGACGGTGACGCTGCCCGAGTCGCCGGTCACCCGGACCGCGCCGCGGGTGGAGCGGGTGCCGCGGACGTTCAGTCCGTCGACCGTCACGCGCTGCGACCCGTCCACCACGAGGGTCGACTGATCGGCGGCGCCCACCAGGCGAAATCCCTCCACTCGGACGTCGTGCACGTTGGTGAGGGTGAAGACCACGCCGGTGATGGCGTCGGGCGTGGTGGTGTTGCCCACCGAGACGGTTCCGCCCGGCCCGTTGACGGCGCGGAAGGTGATTGGCGCGTCGACCTCGCCCGACCGGTTGACGGTCACCGCCTCCGGATAGTCGCCGGGCTGCACCAGCACCGCCTGCCCAGGCTCGGCCAGCGCGGCTGCCGCCGAGATGGTGCAGAACGGTGCCTCGGCGGTGCCATTCCCGCCCGGCACGCAATCCTTGCTGCTCACGTACAGGTCACTGACTGCTGCCGTTGCCGGCGCGGCGACCGCGACAGGAGGCACCGGGGCGATCAGACCCAGGCCACCGACCAGCGGTAGAACACCGAGACGCGCCCACACGCGTACGTTCATCAAGCATCCCCCGAAAGTCGATCATGGCGCGCGGGGAAGGCTACCGCGCTGTCTCCCGAGGTCAGCAGCGCCGATCAGCCCATGGCACCCGGCTGGTCGGCTGGACCGGATCGGCCGGTCCGCCCAGACCTCGACCTGCGCTGCCGCCGCAGATGAACACCCCGGAAACAGCGGAGCCGTCCACCGCACCGGCACCAGGGCGCCAATCGAGTCGGGCCTTGCGTCGGCCGGCCGGCAGCAATTGCTCCAACGTGCCGCGTCGCTCATCAAGGGCGACGGAAACGGTCGACAGTGTCCAATCTCGGTTCCGTGACTCGGTACATGGCGATTCGGTCGCCTTATCGGTCCTTTAGTGCCTTGCTCGTTGTCACACCCATCTCATATCGTCACGGCGGATCGGGCGATCGCCCGATCCTCAGCGCGATCAACCATTCATGGGGGAATGTTGCGCATCCTTCGTGGTGCCCTTGTCGGCGCCATCGCACTATCGCTCTCCGCCACCGCACTGGCTGCCCCCGCGCAGGCTGCGGCCGCGGCAGAGCCCGACGCCACGGTGTCGCCGTCGTTCCTGGACTTCGGCTACGTCGCGGCTTACGACACGTCCGCGCCGAAGACGGTGACCGTCACCGGGTCGGGCGCGGAGCCGATCACCTTCGGCCAGGCGTCGATCACCGGCGCGGGCGCGGCCTTCTTCAAGATCACGAATGACGGCTGCTCGCTCCAGACCCTGAGCCTGGGTCAGACCTGCACGATCACCACGGTCGCACGGCCTGCCCCGCAGACCGGAAACGCGGTCATCTCGCTGCCCGACAACAGCTCTGCGGGCTCGACGCAGGTCTCGCTGAGCGTCTACGGGTACGACAGCGAGCGGGGCACCTACAACGCGTTGTCGCCCAACCGCATCTTGGACACCCGCTCCGGCAAGGGCGCGCCCAAGGCTGCGGTCGGCGCGGGTCGCTCGGTGTCGCTGCAGGTCGCTGGTGTGGGTGGCGTGCCCACGGACGCCTCGACGGTCGTGCTCAACGTGACCGTCACCGGGCCGACCGCCGGCGGTTACGTCGCGGTCTACCCGTCGGGCGTGGCACGCCCGACCGCGTCGTCGCTGAACTTCGTCAAGGGCTGGACCGGCGCGAACTCGGTCACCGTGAAGGTCGGCACCAACGGCAAGGTCGATTTCTACAACTCCGGCGGGTCCACGCACATCATCGCGGACGTGTCCGGTTACTACTCCAAGGGCCATGGGTGCTGCTCCACCTACAACGGCGGGCAGTACCACCCGTTGGCCGAGCCGGTCCGTCTGACCGACACCCGCGAGTGGGGCAGCCGGCTCCCGGCTGACTACTACCTCAACTCGGTGGCCAACTGGAACGCGAGCATCAACCCGCACATCCGCGCGTTCGCGGTGAACATCACGGTTACCCAGCCCACGGCGTCGGGCTTCCTGACGGCCTGGAACGGGGATGGCTACAGCCTCCCGGACACGTCCACCGTGAACTACACGAAGAACGCCACGGTGCCCAACTTCGCCGTGGTGCCGACGATGCCGTGTGACGACTGCGGCAGCGCCACTGGTCTGCCGTCGATCGGCGTGTACACCAGCGCCAACGCACACGTCATCGTCGACCTCGTCGGCTTCTACGACGACGGGGCGCTGCCGAACGGGCTGCGCTTCGACCCGGTCGTGCCGACCCGGATCGCCGACACCCGCGCTGGTCTGGGCTGGCCCTCGCGGCTCGGGCCGGCCCAGACGGCGACGATCCCGGCGGGCCCGGTTGCCGGCGTCGACACGTGGGCGCTGGCGACGAACGTGACGGCCGTGCTGCCGACCACGAGCACGTACCTCACGGTCTGGCCGGCGGGCTGGGAAGACGTCCCCCGGCCGACCACGTCCAACCTCAACGCCAACGCCGGCGCGGTGGTGTCGAACGCGGTGCAGACCATGGTCGGCCCGGGCAACATGTTCAACGTCTTCAACGCGGGTGGCTACACCAGCGTCGTGGTCGACGTGGTGGGCACGTTCTTCCAGTACCCGCCGTCCAGCCCGGACGGTTGGGGTGCGAAGGCCGGGCAGCCGGCGCGCGACACCGCGGCGATGGAGTCGGCGCTCGCGCCGACGGTGCCGTCGCCCGGACGGGCGAAGCGGTTGTAACAGCGTGCTGATCTGAGGGCCCGCCTGCGAGATGAGTCGCAGGCGGGCTCTCGTCTATTCCGCGGTTGGCCGGACGGCCGGACGTGGGCCGCCCGAACGTTCTCCTGAGCCCGCGGCCCGCCGAACCGTTGGGACTTCTCTCTAGTCGTGCCGGTCGCCGAGCTGGTCTGCCAGGGCGCGCAGCTCGACGGTCCGGGCCTGCTGCATGCGGGCCGCGATCGCCTTCAACTCCGGGCTGGCACCGGCGTCCTGCTCGCCCCGACACAGCACCAGGATCTGTTCGAGGTGCGCCCGGATCAGGGTGACCGCTCGGGCCCGCGCCTCAACGCCGGGTGCCGCGCGTAGTTCGGCGAGGCCGACCTCGGTCACCATGCCGGGCATCTGGTGCCCCTCGTGAATGTTCTGCTCCGGAACATTGGCGGCGGCCAGGACCGCCCGCATCTCCCGTACCTCGGTCTGGTGTGCGGTCCGGATCGGATCGACGACGGCCCGGAGCGACGGATCCAGGACCGCGGGTCTGGTGTCGAGGTAGTCGAATAGTGTGAGCGCGCCCTCGTCCATCGGGATCAGCAGCTGGATGAACGCCTCGTCGGTGCTGTTGATGACCACCGGCGCGCTCGACGCCGGTGGGGGTGGCGGGGCCACAGCGGTCTGGTCGGTGTGGCCCCAACCCTGTGCGGCACCCACGGCCAGCGCGGTCACGACGAGGGTCGCCACCACGCCGACGATCCGCCGGGCACGGGAGCCGAGCGCGGAACCTGCGGTCATGCCACGGAACACCTCTCTCTGCCAGGCGGGGGTGTGCTCAGCGGGCGGCCTGGAAGGCGCGCCCGACCGGCGTCACGTCGGAGGCGCCCCGGAACAGCCCGGAGCGGTCCTTGTCGGTGGCGGGCAGGCCGAACCAGGCGTAGCGCTGCACGTAGGGCAGTTGACCCAGCATGGTGGTGGCCGCCGTGAGGAAGGCCGCCTGCTGCTCCTGGCGGGGAAACTGCTGGCCTCCGCCGCCGAAGCGCATCATCGCGAACTCGGTCAGCCAGATTGGTTTCTTGTACCGCTGGTACACGGCCTGCAGGTACTGCCGGAGTTGGTTGACCGCCGTGGTGGTGGTGAACTCGGCGCCGAACCAGTGCAGGGTGATGAAGTCCACCTGATAGCCGCGGGAGGATGCGCCGGTCATGAAGCGGTCCAGCCAGCCCTGCGGCTCGGCACCGCCCCAGGCGACCGCGGGGCTGCCGAGCTTGCTCCCGGTCGTCATCAGCCGTGGCCACAGGGTCAGCGCCTGCTCGACGGTCATGTTCGACTGCTCGGCCAGGTCCGGCTCGTTGAACGTGAGCAGATAGGGCCCGGCCGCCTTGGCCCGGGCCAGCTCGGCATCGGTGACGTTCTCCGCACTGCGGATCATCGGCACGAAGGTCACGCCCTGCGGAGTGCTGATGCCCGTGTGCTGGGTGCCCCAGGTGTAGTACCAGCCCGCCTTCGAGGTGGCCAGGGCCTGGCTGACCCCGCCAAAGCTCCATACTCCGACGCCCTTTCGCGCGGAGCTGACCGCCGGCGCGACCGGAGCCTTCGAGGACGGTCGCGCGCTCGGCGAGAGTGATGCGTTCGGCGTGGGCACGGCGATGGGCGCCGTCGTCGGCGGGGCTGCCCACGAAGGTGCCGTCGGGTCGTCCTGCTGGACGACCACCACCGTGGTGATGGCGAGGACGACGGCGGCGGCCCCGACGGCGAGCTTCGGAACCAGGCCGTGGGGCTGGGCCGCCAGGTCGGCGAGGCCGTGCCCGCTGTCGACGGGCACACCGCCGGGCGTCGCCGTCCCGGCGGTGTGCCCAACTGCCGGGTCCGAGGGGTGGTACCCGGCCGGTTGCGCGGCGGCCGGGGGCAGTGCCGCGCTCGGGAAGTGGGCGCTGAGGCTGGGTGGCAGCGGCAGCAGCGGCAGGCCGGCGAGCAGTCGGTCGATGGGCAGCAGGGTGGCACCCTGGCGACCGCAGGATGCGCAGTCGCGGATGTGCCGGGCCAGCCGCTTGCGCCACAGCGGGTTGGGGTTGCCGTCCCAGCCGGCGGCGGCGGCGCGCAGATCCGGGCAGCCGGGCTGGGCCCGCAGCGCGCGGACGACCGCACGGGCACTCTGGATCTGCTCCTTCATCCGGTGGATCCGGACCGCGACGTGCCCCGGGGAGATCCCGAGCGCGTCGGCGACCTCGTTCCGCGCGAGCGCTCCGGTCTCCTCCAACCACCAGAGCGAGAGCAGCTCCTGGTCGTCCGGGTCGAGCCAGCGCGTCGCCTCGGCGACCTCGCGCCGCTGGTCGGTGAGACCCAGCCGGAGGATGGTCATCCCCGCGAAGTCCGAGGCCGGATCGGGCACGTTGTGGATCGCGTCGAGCCCGGCGTCACGGTTCAGGGCGACGCGTCGGCGCTGCTCCCAGTCACGCACCTGACGAATGGTGATCGCCACCAACCAGGATCGGAACGCCGCCGGGTCGTTGAGCGCGGGCAGGTGCCGGATCACCCGTACCAACGTCTCCTGGACCACGTCGTCGACGTCGGCGTGGCCCCGAAGCGCCCGCCCGACGATGTTGTAGACCAACGGTAGGGAGGCTGCCACGACGTCATTGAGGGCGTGCTGGTCGCCCCGTCGGGCCGCGACGACCAACCCGATGTCGGGTAGTCCCCGACCGGTTGCCGACATGCCTCACTCCTCTTGTGCTCATCCGCGGGCGCACGGGCTGGATGCGCTGTCCACCCCTGGATCGGAGACCGGCGGCAGCCGGTCTCATTACGGAATTCTCGCGAGGAAGCGCGGTTTAGGACAGGGTCGCTCCGGCCACCCAGTCGGCGGCCACCTCCTGTGGGTCACCGATCCGGAAGAGCGGCGGCTCGTGCAGCAGGAAGTCGCGGTGGCTGATGTTCCAGGCGTACGCCCCGGCCATGGCGAACTCCAGCACGTCCCCCACGCCGATCGGCCCCGCCGTGGACGACCGGGACAGCACGTCCTTCGGAGTGCAGAGCTGCCCGACCACGGTGACCGGTCCTTCGGTACGCGGACCGGCAGCACTCTGCCGCCGGTGCACCCGGAACGGCTGCGCGTGCCCCTTCGCCGCCGGTGTGCGCAGGTGGTGGGTGCCGCCGGCCACCACCACGAACCACTCGCCGTACGAGCGTTTCACGTCGATCACCTCGGTCAGGTACGCCCCGCAGTAGGCGGTGACCGACCGGCCCGGCTCTATGCGCAGCCGCAGGTGCGGATGGGCGTCGAGGACGTCCGCCAACTCCTGGCCGTAGCGCGCCCAGTCGAATCGTGCCGTCGGGTCGGCGTAGTCGACGGCCATGCCTCCGCCGACGTCGACCTCGACCGCACCCACCTCGGCGGTCGACCAGCGGGCCACGGCGGCGGCGATCGCGCCCGCGAGGGGGGCGTCGAGCCCGCTGGCCAGGTGGGCGTGGATGCCGCGCACCTCGATGCCGGCCGGCGGGCGGCGGGCACACTCCACCGCGTCGGCCGGGTCCATGCCGAACGGGCTGGGCCCGCCGCCCATGACCAGGCTCGCCCCCGGCGCGTCCACCGGCAGGTTCACCCGCAGCAGGACCCGGGCCGGCCGGCCCGACGCGACGGCCAACGCACCGAGTCGCCGCAGCTCGGCCGGCGACTCGACGTGGATGCGGCTCACCGGAGCGGCGAGGGCGGCGGCGAGGTCCTCGCCGGTCTTGCCGGGCCCGGCGTACGCGGCCGGCACCCGGCCGGGCAGCACCTCGGCCAGTCTGCGTAACTCACCGCGACTGGCGGCCTCGAACCCGTCGACGACCGGCGCGAGGGCCCGCAGCACGCCCGGATCCGGGTTCGCCTTGACCGCGTAGAGCAGCTCGACCCGCCGTGGCAGCGCCGCCCGGATGGAACGGGCGTGCTCGGCCAGCCCGTGCAAGTCGTGGACGTAGACCGGTCGGGTCACCGCTGGCCGCCCATCGGGTTCGGCACCGGCACGAACGGCGCTGCGCGGTCGCCGTCGCGGTGCCATCGGACCAACAGGTTCGCCTTGGCCACCAGCGGCTCGCCCCGCAGCAGCCCGCGCAGCTCGGACGGGTCACCGAGATCCGCTGCCACCGTCGCGACGGCGGCGTGGACCTCCTGCCACAACCGCCGCTCGATCCCCGGCCGCGCGTCGGCGAGGGCACCGCAGATGCCGGCCAGGTGGTTGACGAAAAGGCAGTAGACGACCCGGTGGCGTGCGTCCCGCGCACCGTAGCCGGCTTGCGGTGGGACGCCGTCGGGCCAGGTCGCCCACCAGGTGGTGTCCAGCTTCACCCCCTCCAGGTCCCGCAGCAGCATCCGCACCGGGCGGCGCTCGGAGTCGAGCACCACGACCACGTTCTGGAGGTGCGCCTCGTGCACGACACCGTGGCTGAGCCAGCAGTGCAGCACCGCCGGCACCAGCAGCCCGAGGTAGGCCCGCCACCACGCCACCGGATCGGCCACCACCAGCGGTACGGCGGCCAGCGCCGCCGCCAGCAACGGGGTCTCCCCCGGTCGCAGGTGCGGACGCAGGCCGGTGCGCAGGATCGTCCCGTACGCCTCGTCCGCGCCGGGGGCGCCGACCGTGCGGTAGGCCGGCTCGGCGAGCAACTCGACGCCGGCCGGCAGCGGCACCCGGGCCAGCAGCTCGGTCAGGGCCACCGCGCCGGTGAGTTCGTACCGCGCGTTCTTGCGCAGGCAGTTGGTGATCCGCACGTGCAGGCTGGTCTTGACGAACAGGTCGGCGTCCGGCGCGTAGAGGGTACGGACGCTCGCCGTCGGCCGCACCGGAACACCGGACGCACCCAGGTGACGAAGTCGCGGATCCGTCGGCGGCAGCAGCGACAGCTGCCACGGGTGCACCGGCAGCACCCGGTGCCCGGCCGGGGGGCGGGGCGGATCGAGGGCGGCGACGAGCGGGTCGAACGGCCCGGCTCCGGCGACGAGATCGTCCGGCACGGCGAGCCAGTGCAGTCGGAAGGCGGTACGCAGCTCCGGCGCGTACGCCCGCCAGTTGTCCATGTCGCCGCTGCGCCACTTGGGCGCGGGGTGGTGTGGGTGGCCGAAGACCAGTGACTGTTCGGAGTCGACGTACGCGTCGATGGCCGGCTCACC
This sequence comes from Micromonospora sp. CPCC 205539, assembly GCF_036906815.1. Lineage (NCBI taxonomy): Bacteria > Bacillati > Actinomycetota > Actinomycetes > Micromonosporales > Micromonosporaceae > Micromonospora > Micromonospora sp. CPCC 205539. The sequence continues at coordinate 46,823 of NZ_JBAKHW010000012.1, forward strand.
GGTGGGCGTGGGATCTTGCGCCGGACGGTCGGCCAGCAACCGGGTCACCGCGTCGCGGCTTGCCCGGACCTGCCCGACGAACTCATCGTTGGCCAGGCCGGTACGCGCGGCGAGTTCCGCCGCGACCAGACCGGCGAGCCGTGTCGCGTCCAGGTCCTCCCACCCGCCGCCGTCGGTCATCCGCTGCACCGGGCCGGCGTAGCGGTGCGCGCCCAGCGGCGAGGTTCGCGTGACGGCGCACCGCAGCTGCACGTCGGTGTGCCGCAACAGCAGCCGTGCCACGGTGTCGGCCACGGTGGTGTCGCCCTCGGGCAGGGCGACCTCACGCACCAGGCAGCCGAAGACGGCGTGGGCGGTGGCCAGGTCGGCGAGTTGGTCGGTGTCGACCCCGGGCCGGGAGCGCAGCTGCGCGCTCGTCATCGTGTCTCCCGCAGGTAGTTCGGGCCGGTACGCCGGTAGTACTTGTTGATGTCGTCGCAACCCAGCCGCTGCTTGGGCAGCAGGGTGCCCGCGGTGAGCATCGCCTTGATGGGCAGCCGGGCGGCCGTGAGGACCCGCTCGGTGAGGGATCGTGCCGCCGGCCCGTCGCCCCACCGGTCACGGGCCGCGGCCAGCCGGGGTGCCAGCGCGGCGGCGGGCGTGGGCACCGGCAACCCGCGGGCCGCCAGGGCGAGCAGGGGTGCCGCCGCGGCCAGGTGCAGGGTGATGGTGATGAACACGTCGGCCAGCTCCTGCGGGTCGCGCACCCACATCCGGTCGTCGCGCAGCGGGAGCCCGTCGGGGCCGGCATGTCGGAGGTCGAGCCGGGCGCCGTCGTTGTCCTTGTAGAGCAGGCCGACCGTCCCGTCGGGGTGCACCAGCAGGTAGATGTTCTGCGGGTGCGCCTCGAGGGCCACCCCGTGGCGCAGCCAGAGGCACACGTGCCAGTCGAGCAGCAGGTCGAGGTAGGCGTCCAACAAGGCTTCGGGCCGCCCGGGGCTGATCCGTTCGAGGACCGTGCCCGCGACCGGGTCGGGCGCGGCGAGGGCCGCGACCGGCACCACCTGGACCTCGGACAGGTCGCGCGGGAAGCGGCGCAGCAGGAAGCCGCGCCGCTCGTCGATGGTGGCGTAGGTGCTCTCGTCGGCATGCCGGATCCGGCCGGCGAAGGCCGGATCCGCAGCGGCGATCCGGTCGAGCAGCCCGGCGACGGCTGCGCCGTCGGCGAGCGTGTCCGGATGCAGTGTCCGCCGGTTGCGGGCACCGAGGGTCGCGGTCGGCAGCGGCAGCTTCAGATGCAGGTAGGGGTCGTGGTCGAGCGCCACCGTCCGCATGGAGAGCGTGGGCCGCGCGGTGATCAGCGGCAGGTCCGTGACGGGTAGCGCGTCACGTGCCGCGGTGAGCGGGTGCACCGGCAGCAGGAGCTGATCCGGCCGTGGTGCCGGTGGCCACGACGCCGGGAGATCGCCGGTCAGCCGCACCGCGTCGGCGTCGGCGGCGTACCAGCGCAGCGGCAGGCGGGGGGCGTGCTCGGGCGCGTACCGGAGCAGCTCGTCATCGCTGAGGCCGTGCCGGCAGCGGTCGGTGGGGTAGACCGGGTGACCGTGGTGCGCCGCGAGCACGTCGTCCAGGAGCGCCGCCGCCATGCCGGTGGTGGTGGTCGCACGTTCGGCGGCCACCGAGGAGAGCACCCCCGGCCGGGTACGGGCGGCGAGCCGCCGGGCCCGCAGGTCGGCTCGGCACTCGGCGCCGAAGTTCCGCCAGCCGGCCTCGGCCTCGGAGCTGCCGTGCGGGGCGAGCACCGTCAGCAGCCCGTCCACGGTGTCCGTCCGGCGGGTGTCCCCGTCGACGACGACCTGCACCATCGGCGCGGCGCTACGCAGGGCGTGTTGGAAGCCGTCCGCGCGAACCGGTATCCGGAGCAACCCGGCGGCGTGCGGCACCTCCCACCAGTCGGGGCCGTTGGACCGGCCACGGCTGAGCAGGCCGAGATGGTCCTCGCGCAGCAGCGCGTCGAGCACCCGGGTGAACACTTGCCGCTCGCAGTCGTCGCTCACTCGACAATGGTCCACTGAAGATCGCTTCGGAAGACAGCCAGCGACTGCCGGACGCTGTCCTGGTCGGTGCCGATCGCGTGCAGAGCCGCGAGGTAGTCGCGGTTCGTGCCGGTGTGGGCGGCGGTCCGGCCCACCGCACGCAGTGGTCGGCAGCTCAGCCGAACGTCGCCGTGGACCGCGTCGAGCCGGCCCGGCGCGGAGACGAGCCGGCCCGAACGGTCCGCGCAGACGTACTCGACACGGGCATGCCGGTCGACGATCGCGGGCAGGTCGAGGGCGGCCAGCGGCTCGCCGAGGTGCAGCCGGATGACGTAGTCGAACAACGGCACACCGAGCAGGTCGGCGAGGATCAGATCCATGCGGTCGCCGATGAGGCGGTAGTTCACCTCGATGAGCCGTACCCGGCCGTCCTGCACGACGTACTCGGTGTGGCAGGCGCCGAAGCCGACCCCGAGCGCGTCGAGCCGCGCCCGGAGCTGGGCGCTGATCCGCTCCCCCGGTGGCGACCAGTCGAGGCTCTCCTCGATGAAGGTCGGTGGCGCCGCGAGGTGGGTGCGCCACCCACCGAGGGCGGCCAGCGCCGAGCCGTCGCCGAGGGTCTCGTAGGTCTGCAACTCCCCGGCGAGGTACTCCTCGACGAGCAGTGCGACGTCCGGCCGCCGGGCACGGATCTCGGCCACCCGGGCCGTCAGCTCGCGCTGGTCGGCCACCAGGTAGGCGTCCTCGCTGGCCACCCCCTCGCGGGGTTTGACCACGGCCGGAAACATCTCACCCGGCACCGTGGGCGGGGCACCGGGGTCGACGGTGACGGCGCGGACCAGGTCGAGCCCGGCGGCAGCGATGGCGCGGCGGGCCGCCGCCTTGTCCTTGGAGAGCCGGGCCGCCTCGGGGTCCTTGCCGGGCAGGCCGAGCTTTCGGGCGGCGATCGCGGTGACCTCCTGCAGGTGGTCACTGTTGGACAGTAGAGCGACCGGCCCGTCCGAGGCTGTCGCCGCGACCACCGCCGCCGCATCGTGGACCACGCACCGCGCCACCGGCGCGTCGGCCGGCCACTCCTCGGGCCGGTCGGTCAGCACGGTGAGCGGCAACCCGAGCGAGGCCGCCGCTGGGAGGAAACCCTCCAGCACGGCGTCGGTGGGGTTGAGCGCGGTGAGGTACAGCCGCATGCCGCCTCCGTTGACTGGGAATGTCCGCGATTAGGCAAGCCTACCCTTATTGCACCGACGCGGGAGGTTCTGCCCACCGCGTCGTGTTTATTCGCCGAACTGCCGATGCGGGCTGAACTCCCGACCACCCGCGGCCTTGAGGACCGGGGCCTCCCCGTTCCGCTTTACGCAGCCCTCCCAGCGCGATGGTAGGCGAGGGTAACCTAAGTCGAGCGCTTGACGGAACGCGACTTCGGCATGCCGGGGACCACGTGCACCGCTACGGTCGAGGGTGGCGTACGCGGTCGCCCAGCCGGGGTGGCCCGACAAGCGCGAACGAACGGGACAGCCATGACGGTCACCATTGATCTCGCCGGTAGGACAGCGCTGGTCACGGGCTCGACGCAGGGCATCGGTGCCGCCATCGCCACCGGGCTCGCCCGCGCCGGCGCGCGGGTGGCGGTCAATGGCCGTACGGCCGCCACCGTCAAGCGGGCGGCGGACGCCCTGCGTACTGACGTCCCGGGTGCCGACGTGGTCGAGATCGATGCCGACGTGGCCAGCGACGAGGGTGCTGCGCGGACGCTCGAACTGCTCCCCACCGTCGACATTCTGATCAACAATCTCGGCATCTTCGGCCCCACCCCGGCGCTCGAGATCTCGGACGACGAGTGGCGTCGCTACTTCGAGGTGAACGTGCTGGCCGGCGTCCGGCTGACCCGCGCCTACCTGCCCGCCATGATTCAACGCGGCTGGGGACGGGTGCAGTACATCGCCAGCGACTCGGCCGTCGCCATCCCGGCCGAGATGATCCACTACGGCGTCTCCAAGACGGCCCTGCTCGGCGTCTCCCGAGGGTTCGCGAAGACCGCCGCCGGCACGGGCGTGACCGTCAACTCGGTGCTCGCCGGGCCGACCCACACCGAAGGCATCGAGGATTTCGTCTCCGACCTCGTCGGCGAGGGCGTGCCGTGGGATCACGCGCAGCGCGAGTTCATGCGGCTGCACCGGCCGCAGTCCCTGCTGCAGCGACTCATCGAGCCCGAGGAGATCGCGAACATGGTCACGTACCTCGCATCGCCCCTGGCCTCGGCCACCACCGGCGCGGCCGTCCGGGTCGACGGCGGCTACGTCGACGCGATCGTCCCGTAGGACGCCCGCTCACAACTGGATGACATGACCCACGCGCGGCGGCGTACGACCCGCGAGGACTTCGAGCCACGCGTTCTGCAGGGCATCGGGCCCGGTGCCGGCCCGGACGTCGAGCCACCCGCTCACCACCTCGGCGAACCTACGCCAAGCGTCGGTGAACCGCTGGTCGAGCCCTTCGCGGCCCCAATCCAGGCTGCGCTTGCGCATCTGCACCGGCGCGAAGAACACCTCCTCGGCGGCGTCGGCGTTCGGCGTCTGGTTGGTGAGGCCGACGGCGATGTCCCGGACGAGGTGGTCGCCGAGGTGCCGCCGCAGGGCGGCACGGGTCGAGGGCGCACCGGACAGGTCGAGATAGACCGTCGGGGCCTGGGCCAGATCGGCGATGTCGTCGTAGGTGAGGACATCGTCGTAGCAGCCGAGCGACCGGGTGAACGCGACGTTGCCGGGCGAGGTGAGCCCCACCAGGCGTGGGCCGTGGCCGTGCAGCTCGAAGGCCGCCGCGTACGCGGTCTTGCTGGACGCCGATGACATCACCAGCGACGTCGCCCCGTAGCAGTCGTTGTCCAAGACCTGATCCGCGAGCATGAACGAGGTGAAGAACAGCGGCCGGAACAGGACCAGCAGGTCCTCCTGGTCGGGCCGGTACGCCGGGTCGCCCGTGGTCGACCGGTAGACGTTGTACGGCGAGGGCAGCTCGGCCCGGTGCCCGCTCGCGTCACGGAAGCCGGACGCGTCCACACGGGCCGGCCGGACCACCAGGTGACCGGCGGGCGGGAGGTAGCCGTAGACGCGTTGCCCCGCCTCGGCCCCCTCGACGGTCGACGCGACCACCTCCGCGAAGCCCCACAGCGGCGGGAGCCCCCAGTGCGGCTCGAGTCCGCGCGGGCCGGGCGGGAAGAACTCCCAGTACCTCATCGAGTCGCCGAGCACCGCGTAGGTGACGTTGTTGGCGGTGAGGCCGACACGGTCCACCCTCAGCAGCGCCTCCCCATCGGACAGAGCGGCCGTCTCACCTTCGGCGATCGTGGTCCGTCCAAGGTCGTTCCGAGCAACGGCGAATGTCCAGGAGGCAGGCATGGTGTGACGCTAAACAGCCCCGGAGACACAGACAAGTGCACTGGGAGTGCAAAATCCCACTCGGGTCACCGGTGGTCGTCGATCGCCGCATGTGTCGACGCTGCCCGCTCGAACGATCGATGCCTGCACGAGCGGATCAGCCACGGCCTGACGCTCCACTCAGCCAGCCTTTCTCGCTATCTAGCCGGTTATGCAACTTTCACAAGCTTGATGTGTAAAAGTCCGGTTACGTACACCTTTGGTCTGGTTTGGTTCTCCAGCCGCTACGGGACCGCTGTCTGGTGAGACGCATTCGCGAAAGGGCACAACGTGACAACCAATCTAATCCGCCATCCTCGGCGCGCGGTCATGTCCGCGCTCGGGGCCATCATCGCCGGCGGCGCGGCCGTCGCCGTACTGATCTTCAGTGGCACGGGCGCCAGCGCCGCCGAGGCACCGGTGAACCTGGGGACCGCGGCGAACTTCTCCGTACTCGCCGGCACGACGGTCACCAACACCGGGCCGACCTTCCTGGCGCAGAACCTCGGTGTCAGCCCCGGCAACGCCGCGCCTGGCTTCCCGCCAGGGCTCGTTGGCGGAGAGACCCACCTCGGTGACGCGGTCGCCCTACAGGCCAAGAACGATCTGACCACCGCGTACAACGACGCCGCCGGCCGGACACCGTTCACCAACCTCCCCGCAGAGCTGGGCGGCGCCACGCTGACCCCGGGGGTGTACCGGATCGGCGCCGCGCAACTGACCGGAACCCTGACGCTCGACAGTCAGAACGACCCGGCGGCGGTGTTCATCTTCCAGATCGCCTCGACCCTCACCACCGCGTCCAACAGCAGCGTGGTGTTCATCAACGGCGCCTCGCCCTGCAACGTCTACTGGCAGATCGGCAGCTCGGCCACGATCGGCACCGGCAGCCGGATGATGGGCAACATCATGGCCCAGGCCTCGATCTCGATGAACACCGGCGCCACGCTCCAGGGCCGCGCCCTGGCGCAGACCGGCGCCGTCACGCTCCAGACCAACACCATCAACCCTCCCGCCTGCCTCCAGCCGACGGGAACGCCGACCGGCCAGCCCACCGGCACGCCCACCGGCACGCCCACCGGCCAACCGACGGGCACACCGACCGGGCAGCCCACGGGCCAGCCGACCGGCCAGCCCACGCCCACCCGCACCGAACTGCCGGTCACCGGCGGCAGCGGCGGCAGCGCGCTGTTGCCCGTCCTGACGGGGATCGGCAGCGTCGCCGTCGTGACCGGCACGGCCCTGCTGATGCTCCTCTACCGACGCCGGACCTCCGAGTCCTGATCGGTGTAAGCCCCGGCGGCCGGAGGCCGGCCGCCGGGGCACCACCGGGACATCCGCAGTCTCAGCGGTTCGCGTCGCTCGTACGCGGGCCTTCGGAGCCGACGTCGTGCAGGTGGCGCAGCCCTTCCGCCCAGGAGCGGCCCAGGCCGGTCTCGTGGTAGGCGATGTCACGCTCGGCGCAGAACCGCTGGACCAGTGGCCGGGCACGACGCAGGTTGGGGCACGGCATGCTCGGGAACAGGTGATGTTCGATCTGGTAGTTCAGACCACCCAGCGCCGCGTCGACGACCGGCCCGCCGTGCACGTTGCGCGAGGTGAGGACCTGGCGTCGCAGGTAGTCGAGGTCGTCGTCGGCGCTGAGGATCGGCATGCCCTTGTGGTTGGGGGCGAAGGAACAGCCGAGGTAGAGACCCAGCAGGCCCTGATTGACGACGATGAAGGCGACCGCCTGCGCGGGGCTCAGGACCACGAACACGGCGGTGAGGTAGCCACCGAGGTGCAGGGCCAGCAGGCCGACTTCGACACCTCGACGCGCGATGCGACGCCCGCCGAGGACGCCCCACAGGCTGATGGCGTGCAGGTGCAGGCCCTCCAGCAGGAGCAGCGGGAAGAAGAAGTACGCCTGGTGCCGGACGATCAGCGCGCCGAGGCCGCGCTGTCGCCGGGCCTGGTTGGTGGTGAAGGACAGGGCCGCCACGCTGATGTCGGGGTCCTTGCCCTCGGTGTTCGGATGCGCGTGGTGCCGGTTGTGCTTGTCCACCCACCAGCCGTAACTGATCCCGGTCAGGAGGTTGGCGTGCAGAATGCCGATGAGGTCGTTCGCCCGGCGCGAGCGGGCGACCTGACGGTGGCCGGCGTCGTGGCCGATAAATCCGGCCTGCGCGATGACCACCGCGAGCGCCGCCGCCACGCCGAGCTGCCACCACGACTCACCCAGGCGGGCGAATAGGGCCCACAATCCGGCGAACGCACCGACAACAAGGCTGATCCGTACCGCGTAGTAGCCGTGCCGCCGATCGAGCAGACCCGCCGCGCGGATCTGCCGGGACAGATCGGCGTAGTCGCTGCCCCGCCGAGGGTCGGCTTCGAGGCTGATGTCGCTCACGATTGCTGCTCCCGCCGTTCCTTGGCGTTCCACGTCACTCCGCCACCAGTCTCACCCGTCATGGTCTCCCGGTGGCGAGGATTCCGCCATTGCAGCGAGGAGGGCAGCCACCGACACGGTGGCGAAACCGACCCGCGCGTCGCTCGCCCCATACGGCAGCCACAGCTCGCCACCGTGAACGAGCCCGCCACAGGAGTAGACGACATTGGGCACGTACCCGTCCCGGTCGCCCGGGTCGGGTGTCAGGAGCGCGCCGCGGAGTCGCGCGACGACCCGCTCCGGTCGGTGCAGGTCGAGCAGGAGCGCGCCGATGGCGTACTGGCGCATCGGGCCGACGCCGTGCGTGAGTACGAGCCAGCCCGCCTCGGTCTCGATGGGCGATCCGCAGTTGCCGACCTGGATCAGCTCCCACCCGTCGCGGGGTGCGTGCAGCGGGCTCGGGGTCTGCCACCGGTTGTCGTCGTCGAGGCAGGTCAGACCGATGGTCTCGCCGTCGGCGCGGCACAGGGCCAGGTGCCGGCCGCCGACGGTACGGGGGAACAGCGCCACCCCCTTGTTCCGGGCACCCGGACCCCGCATCGGGGTCATCTCGAAATGCCGGAGGTCGCTGCTGACCAACGCGCGGGGAGCGATCCTCCGCCCGTCGTAGGCGGTGTAGGTGGCCCGGTAGACCGGTCCGGCCTCGCCGACGAACCGGACGAACCGGGCGTCCTCCATACCGTTGCTCTCCGCCGGGATGGCCGGCCAGAGCACCCGATCCTGTAGTGCCGTGTCGGCGGGGAAGGACATGGCGTAGCTGCCGGCGTTGGTGCGGCGTAGCTGCTCGAGGGTCGCCATGCCGGTGCTACGGGAAAGCAGGTCCGCTGGCAGGTTGCCGAGCACCCGTTCGAAGGCCGCCTCGTCGTACCGGTCGGGCAGGGCGTCCAGCACGGTGGCGGTGACCTCGTTGTCGCAGTCCTCCTCGGCCAGGCCCGCGGCGAGCAGGTCACGGCGGTGCCGTACCCCCAGCCGTTGCCCGACGACCAGCGGACCGGACCGATCGGCGACGGTGAGCCGAATTCCCGGACCGAGGACCGCGGTGGCGAACCCGATGGACGACAGGTGACCCTCGCCGATCTGACGCAGGCTGACCGCGACGCGCAGTTGTCCGGAGCCCAGATCGCTCTGGTCGGGGTGCGCCACGATCGACGGGTTGCACAGGGCAGCGGACTCGACGGCGTACTCGTGGCTGAAGTAGGCGCCGACCAGGAGCCGGCTGTTGGGCGACAGGTCCCCGGCCCGGGCGGCGCGGTGCCGGACGAGGTCGTAGTGGTGGCGGAACGTGCCGGCCAGGTCGCGGTGCCGAGCATCGAAGCGGTCGAAGATGTCCCGCAGCAGCCGGTCCGTCTCCTCGTCGGGGAGGTGCGCGACGCGGTCGATGAGCGCCCGTGCGCGAGTGCGTACCACCGCGGCGTCCTCACCCGGGACGAAGAGCTTGACGATGACCCGGCGTGGATCCGGGGTGAGCGTGACGTCCGGTCGAACCGCCAGGACCGCGGTCACGACCACCGCCGGGCGTGCTGCAGGGTGGCGATGAGCGCGAGGGTGGACTCGGCGCCCTGGTTGAGGTTCGGGCCGTGCGGGGTCAGCCCGTCGTAGCCGCCCCCGGTCTCCGGATCCCACATCGGGGTGCCGATGTCGTTGTCGCCGAGGAACCAGCCGATCGCCTGCCGTACCCCCGTCTCCCAACCCAGGTCGCCGGTGACCGCGGCAGCCGTGGCGCAGGCGTCGGCGAAGGCGGCGACCTCGATCGGTTGCTGGTCGTGGTGGAGGCGTACCGCCCCGTGCCGCCATCCCTTCGCGGGCACGACCGACAGCCGTCCGTCCCGGGACTGCACGTCGCGCAACCAGGCGAGCATCCGCAACCCGTCGTCGAGGGGCGGGCCGCCGTGGCGCAGCTGACTGGCGGCGATGACCACCTCGGCGAGGGCGGCGTTGGCGTAGGTCAACTGCTGTCGCGGCCAGGGCCACCGCGGGTCGGGATCGGGAGGGCCGACCGTCGTAGCCGCGGCCGCCAGCAGCGTTGCCGCAGCCGCGTGGCCCGGGTGTCGGCGCAGCACCTCGACGGCACCGAGCCCGGCGAAGGCCATCGCGTGCGGCGCCGGGGACCGTCGCGCGGCACCCCGGCTGAAGGCGACCAGCGCCTCCTCCCGTATCCAGGCGGCCGGGCTGCGGGCAACGGCGGTGCCGAGCCCCCACAGCGCCCGACCCCACCAGTCCCCGAGCCCGGGCTCGTCGGCCCACCGCCGGTCGTACCCGAGCCGGTTGTGGAAGGCGCCGCCAGCGTCCTGCGCGTGGGTCAGGAAGGCGAGGTAGCGCTCCGCGAGCCGGATCATCTCCGCGCTGGGCTCCGGCTCGCGGCTGAGGACGACGAGGCCACGGGCGACGTCGTCCGTGCAGTAGCCGTGCTCACGGCGCACGATGGCGTGCCGGGCGTGCTCGAACAGGCCGGTGTCGTCGCTCAGCCGGGACAGGTGCGCGAAGCTCGGGGCCGGTGCCGTCGCCCAGCGCTCGCCGACCCGGGGCCGGGGATGGCCGGTGGTCGCGGTCATGCCGACGCCGCGCTGACCGCGGGCGGCCGGACCTCGGTGAGCTGCTCGGCGAGGGTGCCGTAGCGGGCCGCCACCGCCGGCCAGCGCAGGTCCGCGGCGAGCGGCCGGACACGACCGGCCAGCCGCGCGGCCAGGCCCGGTTCGAGCAGGATCCGCCGGATCGCCACGGCCAGCGCCGCCGGGTCCTGATGGGGTACGACCAGACCGGGCCCACCAGTGAGCAGCTCGACGGCGTGCGGGAACGCGGTGGCCACCACGGGCACCCCGGCGGCCACGGCCTCGATGAGCACGCCGGAGGTGACCTGTTCGCGGGAGTCGTAGGGCAGCACGACCACGTCGGCGGAGCGGATCAACTGACTGAGAGCGACCTGGTCGTGGTAGACGTCCTGGTAGTCCACGGCGTGCGCGACGCCCAACTCGGCACCGAGCCGGTGCAGCCGTGCCCGGTACGCCTCCCCGTGGTGCTCGATGACCTTGGGATGGGTCCGGCCCGCGATGGTGTAGGTGGGCGTCGGCTCGAGGTCCTGCAACCGCGCGAGGGCCCGCAACGACCACTCGACGCCCTTACCGGGACCGAGCAGCCCCCAGGTCAGCAGGTGTGGGCGGGTGCGGCGCTCGGCGGGAACGTGGGAGTGCTCGGCGGCGCCGTGCGGAATGACCGTCACCTTGGCCGGGCTCACGGCGTAGCCGACGAGCAGCCGGTCGTGCGCGGTGTCGGTCATCGTGACGACCGCCCCGGCAGCGGCGACGATCTGCTCCAGCAGGGACTTCTGCCGTGCGGAGGGCTGGCGCAGCACGGTGTGCAGCACCACGATGCTCGGCACGGTGAGCCGGCGCAGCAGCGGTAGGACGTCCTCGCCGTCGCTGCCGGGGTAGATGCCGTACTCGTGTTGGACGATCGCCACGTCGAAGGTGTTCAGGGCGGCTGCCGCGTCCCGCCAGCCGCCCGGCGTGAGCGTCGACCAGGTGTGCACGACCCCAACGCCGGCCCGCTGGTCGTCGCCACGGTCGGTGACCCGCACGATGCCTCCGCGCGTGCCGTCGGCGGTCAGGTGGGCGGCGAGGGCGGAATTGAAGGTGGCCAGTCCACACCGGGTCGGTGGGTGGGTGCTGAGGAATCCGTAGCTGGGCATGGGTCGGGCCTTCCGGTTGTCGGCCACCGCCGGGGGTACGGGCGAGCCTCACGCGGTATCGGCGTACGGCGGCCAGCGTGTGTGGCCGACGAAACGGATTCGGGGCGGTCAGCCGTGGATGAGCTGGTCGTAGACGGAGAGGTAGTCGGTGACCATCCGGTCGGCGCTGAACCGCTGCTGAGCCCGCGCGCGACAGGCGGCCCGGTCGAGCCCGGCGACCCGGGCGACCGCGTCGACGGCCTGCTCGACGGTGTGCACGAGGAGACCGGTCACCCCTTCGTCGACGACCTCCGGCATGGATCCGCGCGCGTACGCGACGACCGGCGTGCCGCAGACCATCGACTCGACCACCGACAGTCCGAACGGCTCGTCGAACGCGATCGGGTGCAGCAGGGAGGTGCTGGCCCCCAGCACCTCCGCCCGTCGTCGGGGCCCCACCGACCCGAGGAACACGACCTGATCGCCGTCGATGTGCGGAGCCACCTGTTCGGCGAAGTACCGCTCGTCCTGCACGATGCCGCAGATGGTCAGGGGGCGACCGGCGAGGCGGGCGATCTCGATGGCGGTGTGGGTGCCCTTGTCTGGATGGATCCGGCCGAAGGCGGCCAGCCCGGGCCCGGCGTCGCGGGTGAACGGCAGCTCGGTGACGTCGACGCCGTGCTGCACCGTCGCGACGTAGTCGAGCTCCGCGGAGCGGTCGGCGTCGGAGATCGACACGTAGGACGAGTGGGCTCGGGCGTACGCGGGCAGGATCTCGGCCCCGGAGAAGCCGTGCACGGTGGTGAGCAGCGGAGCGCGGCAGTGCTCGGCGAACGCCAGCGGCAGCCAGTCGAGGTGGCTGTGCACCAGGTCGAACTGCGCCGAGCGGGCCAGCGCGTAGGAGACGTGCATCGCCTCCCAGACCCGGCCGTCCAGGGCCGGGTCGTCGGCGTACCCCCGGGGGCAGACGCCGTCGAGCTGGGCGGAGGTGACGGAGTCGAGTGTCGCGAAGAGCGTCACGTCGACGCCGCGGGTGACCAACCCCTCGGCGAGCAGACCGGTGACCTGCTCCCAGGGGCCGTAGTGGTGCGGAGGTGTGCGCCAGGCGACCGGGCCGAGCAGCGCCACCCTCACGGGGAGGGCGCGTCGGCGAGGTCAGCCGGATCGAGATGCAGGGTGGCGAGCAGCCCGGAGTGCTTGGCCGGGTCGACCTGCTCGGGCAACTCGCGCTCGACCCAGTCGGCCCTTGCCTGCTGGCCTCGGTCCCGAAGGGCGGCGACGATCCTGTGCTTGGCGATCCTCATCTGGTGCTCCCTGATAGTGCCGGCCGGGACGATCATGCTCACGGGCGGCGGTGCGGACGCGCGGGTCAGATCCCAGTACCGGGCATCGGGGCGAACCGAACAGGTCGGCGGCCGGCGGTCGACTGTCACGACGAGCGCGCTGCGGCGATGGGGATGGAGATCGAGATCGGGCTGGTGGCGACGGCACCTGGCGGCCACCGGTAACCCGGGCGACATGCCCACCGTACGCCCTCAGGCGTGCAGGTGCACCCGCACCGGGGGCCGGCCCGACGGAAACTGCCTGCACAGCGGCGCGAGAGTTGGAGCGTACGCTGGCAGTGTCGCTCGAGACCCCGGTGACCGACGGCCCCCCTCATCATCGGAAGGCGGCGGCGCATCGTGACCGCACCCCGGGACAGCGACATCCACCTCTCCACCGTCGACGGCCACGGTGGTCCCGGCGCTTCGACGCCGGCCGCGCCTCGGCTCGTCCTCTCCCCGACTCGGAGGCGAACGGTGCTGGATGGCGGCTGGTGGCCGCGATCCTGGGACCTGGGCGCCGAACTCCCCGGCCTCGTCCTCGCCCTGGCCGAACGGCACGGCCGAATCCGGCACATCATGCTCAACCTGCACGGTTGGGACAGCCGAATCCATCGGATGACCGTCGGACCGGACGTGGTCCACCTCGGTTGGTTCGACACCCTCAACCCCGCCGTACTGGTCGCCACCACCGGTCAGGACGTGCAGGTCGACCTGCTGGTGGTGCCGCCGGACACTGCACCGGCGGCAGCCGAGCGGGCGATGGCGACCGCCGCCGACCCGGCCAACCTCAGCCGCGCGCCCGGCATCCTGGCTGCCCTCGACGCACCCTCGGCCTCGGCGGCGGCATCGCCCGGCGGGAAGCGGCCGGAGCACCGCTTTGTCCGCGTTGCGGCTGATACTCGCCTACCATCAATGCGGGTATCCCCAGACCTCGGAGTCAGCGGACGGGCACCTGATGACGATGGACCAAGCGGTAGGGCTGACCCGCGAGGATGAGGGGCCCCAGCGGGCGACCCTGCTGGAACTGTTTCTCGACCTGGTGTTCGTCGCCGCGCTCGCCCTGACATCGCGCACCTTGGCGCAGCGTCTCGACTGGGTCGGGGCCGCTCAGACCGTACTGCTCGTGATGGCGATCTGGTGGATCTGGTCTGCCACCGCGCTGGCGACCGACCTCTACCACGCGCAGCGGCCCCCGATCTTCGTCATGACGCTCTGGGTCATGGTCGGGACCATCCTGTTGGCCGGCTCGCTGCCCGGCGCGTTCGCCGAGCACGCCCTGCTGTTCGCGGGCGCGTACGTGGCGATCCAGGTGGGACGGGTGATCTTCCTCGTCGTCGCGCTGCACGGCCGCGCGGCGCGACTGTCCGCCAGCCGGTTCATCTTCTGGTTCGCCGTGTCCGCCGTACCGTGGCTCGCCGGGGGTCTCCTGGCGGGCCCGGCGCGGGGCCTGCTGTGGACGGTCGCGCTCGTCATCGACTACGGGTCAGCCGTGCTCCGCTACCCCACGCCACACGTCGGCCGGATGCCCCCGGCCCGGTACGCCGTGGCGGCCGACCACCTGGCGGAGCGCTACCAGCAGATCTTCACCCTCGCCCTCGGTGATCTCATCCTCGTCACCACCCTGACCTACGCCGACAACGACGTGACCGTCGCTCGTACGGCGGCACTCCTGGTCGCCTTCACCGCCACCGTGCTGCTGTGGCAGGTCTACGTCCACCGCGCCGGGGCCCTGCTCCAGGCCGCGATCGAGGCGGCCCGGGATCCGGGCGGATTCGTGCGCTCCGCGCCCAACACCCACCTGCTCATGGTGGCCGGTGTGGTTGCCGCCGCCGCCGGCTTCGAGGTCGTCATCGCCCACCCCACGGAGCAGGTGACGCCGTGGCTGGCCGGCGTCGTCCTCGGCGGGCCCGCGTTGTTCCTGGCCGGACGAGCCCGCTTCGAGTACGAGGTGTTCAGCCGGGTCTCGCCGTCGCGGCTGGTGGCGCTGCTCGTGTTGGTGGCCGCAGGACCGGTGCTGCTGCTCGCGCCCGCGCTGGTGGCCGGCCTCACCGCCGCCGTCGTCCTGGCCGGGGTTGCCGTCTCGGACGGCGTCCGGGCCCGCGGCAATCCACCCGAGCCACCAGCGCCCTCGGTCTAGCCGTGATCATGATCCATGTCCTATCCCTGACCGGCTGGGTGGCTGTGCCACTACCAGGAACATCTCGGCCTGCCGGCCGAGAGCGTCCCGGCGCACAGTCGGTGGAGCGCGGCAACCCCTGATTTCTCCGGGACAGCCGCATATCCCTCCACTCAACGGATAGAAGGCGACATGAACCACAACCTCCCCGGCGGCGCCCTGACCATCGCTGACGGCCTCACCCTGAGCCGGATGGGGTACGGCGCGATGCAACTGGCCGGACCGCGCGTCTTCGGGCCACCTCGCGACCGCGACCAGGCCCTGGCCGTGCTCCGCGAGGCGGTCGACCTGGGTGTCCGGCACATCGACACCAGCGACTTCTACGGCCCGGTGGTGGTCAACGACCTGATCCGCGAGGCGCTGCACCCGTACCCCGCCGACCTGCACCTGGTCACCAAGGTCGGCGCGCGGCGTGGTGACGACGCCTCGTGGATCCCGTCGCTGGAGCCGAACGACCTCAAGGCCCAGGTCCGGGAGAACCTCCAGCACCTCGGCCTCGACGCCCTCGACGTGGTCAACCTGCGGGTCGGCTCGGCGGAGGGCGCCGGCGACGAGTCCATCGCGGAGCAGTTCGGCGCCCTCGCGGAGCTGCGCCAGGAGGGCCTCATCCGGCACCTCGGGCTCAGCGGCGTCACCTCCGATCAGCTGACCGAGGCCCAGGCCATCGCACCGGTGGTCACCGTGCAGAACCTCTACAACCTCGCCAACCGGCAGGACGACGATTTGGTCGACCGCTGCGCGGCGGAGAACATCGCGTTCGCCTCGTACTTCCCGCTCGGCGGGTTCACCCCGTTGCAGTCCGACACGCTCAACGCCGTGGCCGCCCGGCTGGGTGCCTCGCCGCAGCAGGTCGCCCTCGCCTGGCTGCTCCAGCGCTCCCCCACCACGGTGCTGATCCCCGGCACCTCGACCCTGGCGCACCTGCGGGAGAACATCGCCGCGGTCGACCTGACGTTGCCGACCGACGCGATCGAGGACCTCGACACCATCGCCGGCTGAGGGGTCAGTCCAACCCCACCGTCGCCCGCTCGAGGTGGGTGAGGAACCGCCCCACCGCC
Organism: Micromonospora sp. CPCC 205539; assembly: GCF_036906815.1. NCBI lineage: Bacteria > Bacillati > Actinomycetota > Actinomycetes > Micromonosporales > Micromonosporaceae > Micromonospora > Micromonospora sp. CPCC 205539. Next base: position 62,902 of record NZ_JBAKHW010000012.1, read on the forward strand.
GGAGGGCGGCTCGACGGCGCGGTGCTGGAGGTCGAGGTCACCGCAGCCGTCAATGCTGGTGCGGCCGGTTGCGGACGAGGGCCACTGCCAGCACGGCGGTGACGAGGAAGACGACACCGTTGACCCGCAGCCCGGCCTGCACGCCGGCGGTCAGTGCCTCGGCGAGCGCCGACCGGACCGGATCGGGCAGCGGCTGACCGCCCGTGGTTCCGGCGGTCGCAGCCGCCTGCACGGCGGAACGCGTGGGTTCGCCCACCTGGTGCGCGGCGAGCCGGGCGGGCAACTCGGCGAGCATCGTGGTGGTGAGCAGCGTGCCCAACAGCGACGAGCCCAGCACGGAGCCGACCTGGCGGGCAGCGTTGACCGCACCGGCGGCCATACCCGCCTGCGCGGGCGGAACGCTGGCCAGTGCCGCCGCGGTCGCCGGAGCCACCACCAGGCCACTCGCGGCTCCGAACAGCGCCAGCAGCGGCCAGCGGTGGCCGAACGTGGTGGTCGACTCCTGGGCCGCCAGCCCGAAGCTGGCCACGGCACCGAGGACGAGACCGATGGTCAGGGGCGCCTTGAACCCGGTACGGCGGATCACGCGACCAGCCGCGGAGGCGACGAGCACGTACGCACCGAACAGCACCGCCATCCGCCATCCGGTGTCCAGCGGGCTGAGCGCCTGCGCGCGCTCGTGGAACAGGACGAGCAGGATAGCCACGCCGGTGAAGCCGAACAGGGACACCGCGCCGATGACCATGACAGTGCTGAAGGACGGGGACCGGAACAACCGCACGTCGAGCATCGGGGCGCTGGATCGCAGCTCGACCAGCACGAACCCGACCAGCGCGGCTGCGGAGACGAGCCAGGCCGTAGCCACCACCGGGCTGGTGTAACCGTCCCGTCCGCCCCTGATCATGGCGTAGACGGCCGCGGCGATGGTGAGGGTGCCGAGCAGCAGGCCGGGTACGTCGAGTCGGCCCGCGTTGGGCCGGAACTCGGCCACCCCGAGCACGGCGACGACCAGGGTGATCACGCCCAGCACGATCGTCGACAGGTAGACGCTGTGCCACGAGTGGTGCCGCAGCAGGGCGCCGGCGATGAGCGGGCCGACCGCCAGACCGACACCGGACGCGGCCGACCAGGCGGTGATGACCTCGGTGCGTCGGTGCGGGTCGGTGAAGGTCGCACCGAGGATCGCGAGGCTGTTGGGCAGGATCAGGGCCCCGCCGAGGCCGGCGACCAACTGCCCCACGATCACCCAGCCCACGCTGGGTGCCCCGGCCACGGCGGCGCCGCCAACGATCATGGCGAGAACGCCGGCGCCGAACATGCGCCTGGGACCGTAGCGGTTGCCGAGCGTCGCGGCGGACAGCACCAGGCTCGCCACCGCGAGGGTGTAGGCGCTGGGGATCCAGATCAGGGTGGTCGGGTCGACGTGCAGGTCCCGCTGGATGGTGGTCAGGGCGGAGACGGTCGCGGTGATCTGGAGAAACGTGATCATCGCGCCCAGGCACATGGCGACCAGGGTCACGGCGCGGGAGCCGTGGGCGGTTGCACGCGGGGCACCGGTCGGTCCGGGCGCGCTCGCGCCGGGCGTGCCTGCTGGTCCGGTCGGGATCGTGGTGCGCTGGTCGGTCACGAGGTGTCCTCGGGGTCGTTCCACGCAAGCACCGGCGCTTCGAGCGCTGGCGGCGCGCGGACATGCGGGCTGCGCCGGGCGAACATGGACTGACTTGCCCGTGGCGAAGCCAGCGTCCGGCCCCAGTGAAGCACCTGACTAGCGGATACGCAAGCCAGGCTCTACGCTCGTGGGTATGGAGGACCTACGGGACGACCGCGATACCTGGTCGACGGCGAACTGCTCGGTCGCCCGCGCCATGGACATCGTGGGCAGCAGGTCGACGATGCTGATCATGCGCGAGGCCCTGTTCGGCACGCACCGTTTCGACGACTTCGTCCGCCGGGTCGGGATCGGCGAGCCCGCGATGGCGGCTCGACTCAAGGAGCTGGTCGCGGCCGGCCTCCTCGAACGGGTCCCCTACCAGGAGCCGGGGCAGCGCACCCGGCACGAGTACCGGCTCACCCGCAAGGGCCGCGAGTTGGTTCCCGTCATCACCGCGCTGCGCAACTGGGGCGACACCTGGACCGCCGACGACGCCGGCCCCTCTCTCCTCGCCATCCACCGCGACTGCGGCGAGCCGATCCACGCCGTGCTCCGCTGCGCGGCCGGCCATGACGTCCACAACTCCGAGACCGTGCTCACCGCCGGTCCGGGCCTGATCCGACAGACGTGACGCCCAGCGACCGTGGCCGCCCTCCCCAGGGGAGAGCGGCCACGGTCGCGCGGACGGGTACGGGTCAGCTGACGGGCAGCTCGCTCAGCCAGGTCTGCCAGGCCCGCTCGGTCGCGGCCGGGTCCGCGTCGGCGGCGAAGAGGTGGTGCCCGACCACCAGGGCGTCGCCCCGGTCACTGCCCGAGTGCAGGAACCGGTAGAGCGCGTCGTCGGTGCGTACGCCGAAGTAGGTGGGCAGGGCGGCCAGGTCGACGACCCCCTCGATCGGCGGCAGGCCGTCGACCGTGATCCGGGCCGGCTGACCCTCGACGACCGGGCCGGAGATGCCGAACGCGTCGGTCACCGCCGCCCAGACCTGGTCCGGGGCACCGGCGCCGGGGCGGAACGCGGTGACCGGCGTGGCCGTCCGGCCGGGGAAGTGGGCGAGGTACGCGGCCAACGTCCGGATGTACATGTCCCAACCGACCTGCATCGCCTCGTACTCGGTCTCCCAGTTGTCGCCGAGGACGCCGCTCTGCACCAGCCGCAGCACGGTGCCACCCTGCGCGCGCCCCTCGATGAGGTACTCGAAGGCCAGGAAGGTGCCGTCCGGTCCGGGCTGGGTGCCGTAGCCGAAGCGCTTCCCCGGCTCCCAGCCGGTGACCGTGGCCTCCTCGGTGTGCCCGGCGATGGTCATCCGGGTACGGCCACCCTCGCCCGGCTCGACCTCGTTGCGGCCCATGAACCAGGAGTCGATGCCCGGCCCCGTGGCGATCGCCTCCCACACCTGCTCGGGGGTGGCGGCAAGCTCGATGTCCTTGTGCAGCTCGAATTGGTGTCCCATGTCTGGTGGTGCCCTTCAGTCGGTGAGGTGTCGGTATTTGCTGGTCAGCGGGTGCGCGCAGCGGCGCGGTGGCGCAGCATCGGCACCAGCGCGGCGGCCACCACGAGGTGCAGGACGCACAGCATGATTCGGGTGCCCACGGTGGCCTGCTCGATGAAGATCGGAACGAAGGAGGCCACCAGGACCGCGCCGGCCAGCACGCTCCAGATCACCCGTGCGTGCCGGGTGATCCGCTCCAGCAGCGCCAGAGATCCCCAGCCGAGCAGCGCGAAGACCAGGCTGAAGACGGCGATCTCCGGCAGGATCAGCGGGTGCGCCTGGGTCGCGCCGGGGTCGGTGAGGGTGAAGTCCGTGCCGGCCGCGCGGGCGGCCAGGTAGAGCAGGCTGTTCGCGATCACCGCAGCGCCCACTCCGAGGGCGCGCTGCCGGCGACGCAGGGTCGTGGCGGTCAGCGCACGGGCCTTCGGGTGGACCGGGGCGGTGGCCGTGCTCGTCATGGCGGTCATCTCAGGACTCCTTCGGTGCGGTGTCGGTGTTGGGGCTGACGCTCGGGTGCAGGGCGAGCACCACCCGGTGCTCACGGCCGCCGGGGGCCTGCTCGTCGTGGTAGCGGCCGACCAGGTTGGCGACCGTGACCGCCAGCTCCTCGGCAAAGGCGGCGCGGTCACTCGCGGACGCGAACCGGACGGTGGCGTCGACGGCGAAGGTCGCCACCGGCTTGCGGGCCCGCTCGGCGCCGGTGATCAGCGCGCCGACGTCCTGCACGAGCCGGGCCGCGAGCGCGAGCAGCCACCGCGCCGAGAGCCGGTCGGGCGACTGGGACGGGTTGGGCCGCACGGCCGCGAAAGCCACCGGCGAGATCACGTACGACGCAGCGGTGGCCCGCATGACGCGCTCGGTGACGTTGCCCTTGCGGCGCTCCTCGACCAGCTCGATCAGGCCGTGCTGCTCAAGCGCCCGCAGGTGGTAGTTGATCTTTTGGCGGGGCAGGCCGACCCGGGCGGCGAGCATCGTCGCGGAGGCTGGCTCGGCGAGCGCCGCGAGCAGTCGGGCCCGCGTCGGGTCCAATGACGCCTCGGCCGCCGCCGGGTCCTCGATCACTGCGATGTCGAACATGCCCCAACCTTGTCACCGACAACTTTTTTTGTCAAGACAACTCTAATTTTCGGTGGCTGCTCCGGGAGGTTGCCGCCTTGCACCCACCGCAAGCAGCACTTTCGCCGGACTTTGTGCGGATCTTGGCGGCTCCCGCGCCGCCGCGATCGCGCTCGATCCTGGAAGTAGTGGCCTCACCGACACGGCGATACCACTACTTCCTGGATCGAGCACGATCATGCGAATTGGCCCCAGCGCCCCGTCGTGCTGCGTCCCCCGGGGGATAGCTGAGCGTCGGGCCGGCCGGACCCCGGACGATCCGGACGGCACCGACGGCCACCGGAAGCCAAGGCCGCAGGCGCGGGAGCGGGGAGCGGGGAGCGGGGAGCGGGCGCGGAGCGGCCCGCTGGTGGCCCAAAATGACGCGCAAAGTACCCGTGACGTTACGAGCTTGTTTCCAAGGTTACGGCCACGTTACGAGTGCTTCTGCTTGATCGATGCCGATCCTAGGTTTCGGCCACCGTCATCAGTCGTGGCGGCCGGCACCGAACGTGGAGGCAACGACGTGCCACAACCGAACGCACATCGGCCCGGACGGACCAGACGCGGAGTCAGCATGCTGGCCGCCGTCGCGCTGACCGCAGCCGGTCTGACGAGCCTGCCGAGCGGCGCCGCAGCCGCCCCGGCCAGCACCGGACCGACCGCCCGCTACCTGGTCCAACTCGACGAGGAACCGCTGGCCACCTACACCGGCGGCGTCCCCGGGATCGCGGCCACCAAGCCGACCCCGGGCGGCAAGCTGAACCGGACGTCCGGCAGCGCCAACGCCTACCGTGAGCACCTGCGTCAGAAGCGCACGTCGGTGCTGGAGGGTGTGGGTGTGCCGGCGAACCGGACGCGGGTCACCCTGGAGACCGCGTTCAACGGCTTCGCCGCGGACCTGACCGGCCCGCAGGCGGCCCGACTCCGGGCCACCAAGGGCGTGCGGGCGGTGTACGAGAACCGCAAGGTGCAGGCGACCACGTCGCACACGCCGGACTACCTGGGCCTGACCGGCAAGGGCGGGGTGTGGAACAAGGAGTTCGGCGGCGACTCGCACGCGGGTGAGGGCGTCATCGTCGGTGTCATCGACAGCGGTTACTGGCCGGAGAGCGCGAGCTTCGCTCCGCTGCCGACCCCCCGGCCGGACCAGGCGGTCATCGACGCCAAGTGGAAGGGCACCTGCGACGTCGGCACCGAGGCGCCGGTCAACTGCAACAACAAGGTGATCGGTGCCCGCTGGTACAACGACAGCGGGATCGCCGACGCGTTCCCGGACGACTACTCCTCCCCCCGCGACCGCAACGGCCACGGCACCCACACGGCCAGCACCGCCGCCGGCAACTTCGGGGTACCGGCGACGCAGGCCGGCAAGGACCTCGGCAAGATCTCCGGCATGGCGCCGGCCGCCCGGCTGGCGATCTACAAGGCGCTGTACGACAACGGCGCTGGTGGCGCTGGCGGCACCGAGATCGACATCGTGCACGCCATCGACGATGCGGTCTCCGACGGCGTCGATGTGATCAACTACTCGATCGGTGACGACAGCGAGTACTTCGGTGCGGTCGACGCGGCGTTCTTCAACGCTGCCGCCGCCGGCGTGTTCGTCTCCGCCGCCGCCGGCAACTCCGGCCCGTACGCGAACACGGTCGACAACTCGACCCCGTGGGTGACCACGGTGGCCGCGAGCACCACCGACCGGGAGTACAACCGGAAACTCACCCTCGGCAACGGCACCACCATCACCGGCGCCGGCATGGGCGACACCGGCGTGTCGTCGACGCGACTGGTCTTTGCGAAGGACAGCGCGCTCGACCCGAGCGACACCTACGGCGCCGAGCTCTGCGCCGACGACACGCTGGACCCGGCCAAGGTCAAGGGCGCGATCGTGCTCTGCCTGCGCGGCGAGATCCCCCGCACCGACAAGAGCATCGAGGGCGCCCGGGCGGGTGGCGTCGGCATGGTGCTGTTCAACAGCGAGCTGAGCTCCCTCAACGCCGACGTGCAGACCGTGCCGACCGTGCACATCAATGAGATCGACCTGGCCACGGTCACCGCGTACGTCAAGGCCGGCAACGCCACGGCGAGCATCTCGCCGAGCAAGCTGGAGATCGTCGACGCGCCCTCGGTCGCGGCGTTCTCCTCGGCGGGTCCGTCCAACCTGAACGCCGGTGAACTGCTCAAGCCGGACATCAGCGCGCCCGGCCAGGACATCGTCGCGGCGTTCTCCCCGTCGCAGGGCGGGAACGACTTCGCCCTGGAGTCGGGCACGTCGATGGCGGCGCCGCACATCGCCGGCATCGCCGCCCTGCTGCTGGCCAAGCACCCTGGCTGGTCGCCCGCGGCGATCCGCTCGGCGATGATGACCAGCGCCCAGAGCACCACCGGCAAGGGGAAGCCGATCAAGATCGGCACGTACGACGCCACCCCGCTCAACTACGGTGCCGGCCAGGTCACGCCCGGCAGCGCCTTCGACCCGGGCCTGGTCTACGACTCCAACGAGCAGGACTGGCTGCGGTACCTGTGTGGAGTGTCCGCGGACCGCGGTGGCGACTTCGGGCTCGGCAACCTGGGGGGCTGCGACACCATCGGCGCGATCGACACCGCCCAGCTCAACTACCCGTCGATCTCGTTCGGCCGGATGGTCGGCAAGCAGAAGGTCACCCGCACCGTCACCAACGTCAGCGGCAAGGCCAGCACCTACACCTCCTCGGTGCAGGCGCCGAAGGGTTACAAGGTCAAGGTCACCCCGGCCAAGCTGCGGATCGGTGCCGGTCAGAGCGCCCGCTTCACGGTGGAGGTCACCAACACCGGTGGCGCGTTCGACACCTGGGCCGACGGTGCGCTGACCTGGAACGACCAGAACCACCACCAGGTGCGTACGCCGCTGGTCGTGCACAACACCGGGCTGACCGCACCCGACGCCATCACCGGGACGGGCACCTTCGGCAGCGTCCGGGTCGCCGCCGAGGTCGGCTACCAGGGTCAACTGATCTCGCAGCTCTCCGGCCTGACCGCCGGCACCAGCAGCGCGGTCACCCTGCACGGCGACGGACCGTCCTGGGACTGGAGCTCCTCGAACAACCTGCCGGTGCCGCTGCCCGCGTCGATCAGCAAGACCACGCTGCACGTACCGGCCGGCACCCGCAGCCCGCAGATCCACGTGACGTCGGAGCGGCCCACCTGCTCGCACATCGACTGGGAGGACGAGGAGGGGGTGATGGAGTGCACGGAGTTCAGCCTCAACGTGTACGACACCACCGGTAAGTTCGTCACCGCCACGGCCAGCACCCGGATCGGCGCCAAGGTGACGCTGCCGGACGGCGGCGGAGACTACATCGTCGTCGTCGAGCAGGAGTTCACCGAGAACCTGCCGAAGGGGCGCGAGGACAACGCGTACACCGTCACCACCTACCTGCCGGGCGCGCCGGGCACCTCCGTCGGTCGGGCCGTCATCGACCCGAAGCAGCGCAGCGTGCAGGCGGGTGCCACGGCGAACCTGACGCTGCGCTGGTTCGGGCTCGCCCCGGGGCAGCGCTACGTCGGGGTGCTGGAGTTCCGCAACGGCAGCGGTCTGCTCAAGACCGTGCCGGTCACCGTCCAGTCCTGACGGTGCCATCGACCCGGCGGGCCGACGTGTGACCCAGATCACCGTCGGTCCGCCGGCCGGCCATCGGTCACCGCAGAGGTGATCTGCTCGCCGCACGGTGATCGACAGCGGCGAGGGCAAGACGCGGGGCGGCGGGGGTCCATCTCCCGCCCGCCCCGCGCGCCTGCGCGGACCAGTCGAGTTCGTCGGACGTACGGCGGAGCTGGCCCAGCTACGCCGACTCCTCGAGGCCCCGCCGTGCCTGGTCCTGCTGGAGGGTGAGCCCGGCATCGGCAAGAGCCGACTGGTCGCCGAGCTGCTCGCCAACCTGCCCGGCCGGCACCTGATCGGCGAGTGCGACGACGTACCGGAACCCTTCCCGCTCGGTGTACTGCTGGACGCCGTGCGGACGGGGACCGACCGACTCGGGCCGCTCAGCCCGGTGGCCGGCGCCCTGGCGCCGCTGCTGCCCGAGCTGGCCGACGTCCTGCCCGCCGCACCCCCGCCGTTGGCGGACCCGGCGGCCGAGCGGCACCGGCTGCTCCGAGCCGTCGCCGCGGTGCTGGCCGCGCTGAGCCCCACCACCCTGCTGCTCGAGGACCTGCACTGGGCCGACCCGGCGACCTGTGAATTCCTCGCCTACCTGAGTACCCACCCGGTGGACGGCCTGGCCGTGGTGCTGACCGCCCGCACTCCGGCGCCCGGCGGCAGCACGCCCATCCACGACGCGTTGGCGCGTACATCGCCGTGGGCGGTCACCCGCGTGCCGCTGGGCCCGCTCGACGCGGAGGGCGTACGACAACTGGCCGCCCGGACGCTGCGGCTGGACGACCCGCCGCCACAACTCACCGACGCGCTGCTGGACCGCACCGCCGGCATCCCGTTCGTGGTCGAGGAGGTGCTGCGTACGCTCGCCGAGCGCGGCGGTGACCCGCTGGCCGACGACAGCGTCCCGTTCGTGCTGCGCGATGTGCTGCTCTGGCGGTTACGCCCGCTCGACGAGGCGACCCGGGAGGTGCTCGGCGCCGCCGCCGTGCTGGGCCTGGCACCGGACCAACGCGTCCTCGCTGCGGTGCTCGGCACGGAACGGACGGCGGTGGGCGCGGCGCTGACCAGCGCACACCAGGCGGGTCTGCTGCACGACGCCGGGGACGGGCTGCGCTTCCGCCACGACCTGGCCCGGCAGGTCGTGTACCACCTGGTGCCCCGGGAGACCCGGGAGTGGCTGCACCTGCGCGTCGCCCGGGTGCTGGAGCAGGAGCTGCCCCGGCCGGTCGCCCAGTTGGCGCACCACTACCGGCTGGCCGGCAGCGGCGCCGACTTCATCCGCAACGCCGAGGCGGCCGCCGACCTGGCCACCGAACGCGGTGACGACGCGACCGCGGCCGGGTTCCTGCTCCAGACCATGGACATCGCCGAACTGCCCCGACCGGTACGGGCGCGGCTGGCCGGCAAGTTGGGCCGGTCGGCCATCGACGGACTCAGCCAGGCGGCGGCGATCCCGGTGCTGGAACGGTTGCTGGCCGATCGGCGGCTGCCGCCCGGCGCCCGGGGCGAGTTGGGCCTGGTGCTCGGGCGGATGCTGCGCCAGCAGGGTGAGGCACTGCGCGGGTACGCCGAGATCGAACGTGCCGTGCCGTACCTGCGGGCACCCCGCCGACGGGCCCCGGCCCTGGCGGTGCTGGCGGCCCCGGACACGGTCGTCGGCCGGCATGTCGACGACCACCTGGCGCGTTGTGCGGAGGCGGAGGTCGCCGCGGCGGCCAGCCGGGACCCGGCGGCCCACCTCGCGGTCCGCATCGCTCGCGCCTCGCTGCTGCTGGAGCTGGGCGACCGGACGGCCTGGACGATCATCGCGGAGCTGCGCGCCTCCGCGGAGCTGTCGGACCGACCCCGCGAGCACGCTCGGGCGTGCCTGAACTGGGCGCAGGGTGCGGTGCACGCCGGGCATCTGGACCAGGCCGCCGCGCTCCTGACCACCGGCCGGGAGTTGGTCGAGGAGACCGGCTACGAACGGCTGGCCACGCTGGTGGAGGCGACCGAGTTGTCGCTGGACCGGGCGGCCGGGCGATTGGACGGGCTGACCGAACGGCTCACCCGACTGGTCGCGGCCGCCGAGCGGATGCCGGTGACCCTGCTCGACGCGCGGTCCGAGCTGGCCACCGTGCTGGCCCGCACCGCGGTGGGCGATCAGGTGGGGCCGGCCGAGCGGGCGCTGCGCGAGGTGGTGGCCGACGCCCGACGGGTGGGTGCGATCTGGCCGCTGGTGCAGGCGCTCTCGGCGCTGGCCCGGCTCACCCTGGTCGCGCGGCCGGACGAGGCGGTGCGCCACGCGACCGACGCGCTGTCGCTGGTGCGGGGCAAGGGCATCCTGGCATGGGCCGCCGACGCCGTCCTGGTGCTGGCCGAGGCCGCCGTGGCGGCGGGTGATCCGGCGCGGGCCGAGGCCGCGGTGCACGAACTGGCGGCCGGCATCGAGGGCCGGGACGCGCCACTGGCCCTGGCCGTCCTGCGCCGGTGCCGGGAACTCGTTCCGGTCTGAGCTGGTGCGACGGTCGTCCCGCCCGCGCGTGAGGTCGCCGGGCGGCTTACCATCTCCGCTCACCGCTTCCCCTGAGGACACCCCCGATGAACCTGCTCGACGAGTTGCGTACCCACCGACTGTTGGCCATCGTGCGCGGCCCCGACCCGGCCGCGGCGCTGGCCGCGGTCCTCACCCTCGCCGAGAGCGGCGTCGCGCTCATCGAGGTCTCGCTGACCGGCGCCGACGCGCTCGGCATCATCCGGCGCGCCCGGGCCGCCCTCGGGCCCGGCTTCGCCCTGGGGGCCGGCACCGTCCTCAGCACCGAGGACGCCCGGGTGGCGGCCGACGCCGGCGCCACCTTCCTCGTCACCCCGGCGCTGGCGCCGAGCCTCGCCGAGGCCGGCCGGCTCGGGCTGCCTGTGCTCGCCGGCGCACTCACCCCCAGCGAGGTGGTGCAGGCCAGCAGCGGCGGGGCCACCGCGGTCAAGCTGTTCCCGGCCTCACTGGGTGGGCCCGACTATCTCGGCGCGCTGCGCGACCCTTTCCCGGGCACCGCGTTCGTGCCGGTCGGCGGCGTCGACGCGGACGGTGCCCGGCGCTACCTCGACCGGGGAGCGGTCGCGGTCGGTGTCGGCTCCCCGCTGCTCGGTGACGCCGTCCGCGGCGGCGACCCGGCGGCGCTGCGCGAGCGCGCTTCCGCCTTCCTGACGGCGGTCCGGCCGTGACCGATCTGCTCACCCTCGGCGAGACGATGGCGGCCTTCCGCAGCACCGGTCCGCTGCGGCTGGGCGGGACCGCCGGCATCTCGGTGGCCGGCTCGGAGTCGACGGTGGCGATCGGCCTGGCCCGGCTCGGCCACCGGGCCGCCTGGGTCGGGGTCACCGGCGCCGACGAACCCGGTGAGCTGGTCCGCCGCACGCTGCGCGCCGAGGGCATCGACCTGACCTGGTCCCGGGTCGACCCGGCGGCCCCCACCGGGCTGATCCTCTTCGAGTCCCGGGTCGCCGACATCAACCGAGTCACCTACTACCGCGCCGGGTCGGCCGGCTCCCGGCTGCGTCCGGCCGACGTCGCGAGCGCCTTCGACGCGTCCACGCCGCCGCCACGGCTGCTGCATGTCACCGGCATCACCTGCGCGCTCGGCGCCGAGCCGTACGAGGCCGTGGTCACGGCCATCCGGCTCGCCCGCGCGGTGGGCACCACCGTCTGCCTCGACGTCAACCACCGGCACCGACTCTGGTCCGTCGCCGAGGCCGCCGCCGCGCTACGGCCTCTGCTCCCCTCGATCGACCTGGTGGTCGCCTCCGACGACGAGTTGGCCGTCCTGACCGACGCGGCCGACCCGGTCGCGGCGCTGCGCGCGGCCGGCGTGCCCGAGGTCGTCGTGAAGCACGGCGCCGACGGCGCGACCAGCCACAGCGCGTTCGGCACCGTGCACTGCCCGGCCCGTACGGTGCCGGTGGTGGACACCGTCGGCGCCGGGGACGCGTTCGTGGCCGGGCTGCTCTCCGGCTGGCTGGACGGCGTCGACGTGCCGGCCCGGCTGGACCGCGCGGTCACCACCGGCGCGTTCGCGGTGGCCACCCGGGGTGACTGGGAGGGCCTGCCCGACCGGGCGGAGCTGGCGCTGCTCGACCACGGGCCCGGCGGCACCGTCCGCTGACCACGGCGGCGGGCCGCGAGTCAGGCGGGCTGCGTGCCGGTGGGCACCCGGAGCCCGGCGGGGGTCGAGTCGCGCCGACGCCCGGAACGCCACTCCAGCAGTAGCCAGACGATGCCCACCGCGGACACCACGGCCAGGCCCGCCCATTCCAGCAGCGGCAGCAATCGCGCCTGCGCGGCCGACGGCTCCACCAGGTACCCGTTGGACGTCCGCTGGTACGACTCACCGTTGGTGAGCAGCAGGGTGAGGCGCAGCGCGATGGAGTGCATCGAGTCCCAGAGCGCGTGCAGCACCGAGACCCCCAGGTAGGCAAGCAACAGGCGCAGCCCGACCCGGAAGTGCTCGCGGGTGCTCGGGGCGAACAGGACGCCGCCGAGGATGGCGGTCCACAGGCCGTGCCCCACCGGGGCGAGCAGCCCTCGCAGCAGCTCGGTCTGCACGAGCTGCACCACGGACAAGCCGTTGGCGGTGAACAGCGCCGTGAAGGCGTACCCGGCGGACTCGAGGGCGGCGAACCCGAAGCCGACCGTCGCGCCGAGGACCATGCCGTCCCGAATGGACTTGTGCGCCAGGTGCCGGGTCAGCAGCGCCAACGCCGCGAGCTTGACCGCCTCCTCGATCAGCCCGACCCCGCCGAAGAGCCAGCCGGACGGACGGAGCAGGTAGGACTCCAGCACCGAGGCCGCGAGCACGCCGAGCACCCCGCCGGTGACGAACGTGCTGAAGACCAGGTCGGAGGTCAGCTCGCCGGTGTCCCGGCGGTCGAACGCCCAGGCGACGAACGTGACCGGCACCAGAAAGCTGCCCAGCAGCACCAGGGTCGGGATGAGGTTCGGATTGCCGGTGATAAAGGTGATCACGACGGTGGCCAGCCAGAGGGCGAACCCGACGCCGAACATTCGCAGCCAGCGGCGCCGGGGTCGAGCGGGCGACGCTGCCGGGCCGTCGGCACCGAGGGTCGTACGGTCCATCAGTCCTCCACCGGGAAGCGCCGTCCTCCACTGGTCGGACCGGTCGATCCGACCCGGATCGGCCGGGGTGTCGGCCTCCGCAGGGCGATTTCAGCCTAGTGATGCGCCGTTGGTCAAGACCGTCCCCTGCCGGCAGGCATGGCGGGTCAGCCGGCGGGTAGCCCGTCGGGTGGCCGACTGGAAAGGCGTGTTCGTCCCGGACACTCCGTTGCTGGAGATCGTGATCCGGGGCAGCGTCATGTACCTGGCGCTCTTCACGCTGCTGCGGGTCATCCTCAAGCGGGAGAGCGGCACGACCGGCGTCACCGATCTGCTGGTGATCGTGCTGCTCGCGGACGCGGCGCAGAACGGACTGTCCGGCGGCTACCACTCGGTCACCGACGGGGTGCTGCTGGTCGGGGTGATCATCGGCTGGTCGTACCTGCTGAATGCCGTCGCCTACCGCTGGCCAGCCGCCTCCCGGCTGATCCGGCCCGGGTCGCTGGTGCTGGTGCGGGACGGGCAGATCATGCGGAGCAACATGCGCCGGGAGCTGATCACCAACGAGGAGCTGCACACCCTGCTGCGGCAGCAGGGTGTCGCCGACATCGCGGACGTCCACGAGGTGCGGATGGAGAGCGACGGCCGGTTCAGCGTCACCACCCGGACGCCCGGCCGGGCCCGGCGTGACGCACAGAATCCGCCAACTCACCTCGGCTGAGCGTCGGCCGGCCGGCGCATGGTCAGGCGGCCGGCCGACGCATGGTCAGGCGGCCGGCAGAGCCCGGTCCAGCAGGTCGAACAGGGCGACCCAGTGCCGCTCGGTGGCCCGCTCGTCGTAGGCGGCGGTGTCGGCCATGGTGAAGCCGTGGTGGGCGCCCTCGTACACCTCGGAGCGGTACCGGACACCGGCCGCGTCGAGCGCCTTCTCCAGGGTCGCGATCTGCTCGGGCGTCATCGACTGGTCCTGGTCGGCGTGCCCGAGGTACAGCTCGCCGGTGATCGAGTCGACGCCGAGGTGCGGGCTGTCGGGGGCGTCGGTGACGACCCGCCCGGCGTGGAAGGTGGCCACCGCAGCGATCCGGTCCGGGTGCGCCTCGATGGCCCGCAGTGCGTTCGTACCGCCCATGCAGTAGCCGGTGATCGCCACCGGACCCGGCCGGACGTCGTCCCGAGCGGCCAGGAAATCGAGGTACGCCGCGCTGTCCCGGCTGATCACGTCGGCGGTCAGCGCCCCGATCAGCGGCATGATCTTCTCGAAGATCGCGCCGCGCTGGTCCGGCTCACCGAGTCGGGACAGATCGAACAGCGGCGCCCGACCGCCCCGGTAGAACAGGTTCGGCGTCAGCACGAGGTAGCCCCGGGCCGCGATCCGCTCCGCCATCTCGACCAGGCGGGGACGCGGGCCGAAGGCGTCCATGAAGAGCAGCACCGCCGGGAACGGGCCGTCCCCGTCCGGTCGGGTGAGGCTCGCGTCCGCTGTTCCGTCGCTGGTCGGGATGTCCACCGTCGTCGTCTGCACCAGGTTCTCCTCGTACGCCAGTCGTTGGTTCGTCCGGAACGCTACTCGCCGCCCCGGGGGCCGGCGGGGGTCCGGGCTACCGGGCAGCCAGCCAGGGACCGCCGGTCCCTGGACAAGTCGACCCTGGTTGGCGGGCGGCGGCCGGCCCAGGGTTGGCACTGACCGAAGAAGAACACCGTCGAACTGGGGGACGTCGTGCTCGACCTGACCGTTCCAGACCTGACCGGGCGACTCGCTGTCGTGACCGGCGGCAGCGATGGGCTGGGCCTCGGCCTGGCGACGCGGCTGGCGCGGGCCGGCGCCGAGGTGGTGCTGCCGGTTCGCAATCCGGCCAAGGGCGCCGCCGCGTTGACCGCCGTCCGAGCTGCCGCGCCGGACGCCACCGTCTCGACCCGGGAGCTGGACCTCGCCTCGCTGGACTCGGTGGCCGCGCTGGCCGACACTCTGCTCGGCGAGGGCCGACCGATCCACGTCATGATCAACAACGCGGGTGTGATGACACCTCCCACCCGGCACACGACCACCGATGGCTTCGAGCTCCAGTTCGGCACCAACCATCTTGGCCACGTCGCGCTCACCGGCCGGCTACTGCCGCTGCTGCGCGCCGGACGAGCCCGGGTCACCAGCATGTCCAGCAGCGCCGCCCGCTCCGGCCGACTCGACTGGGACGACCTGCAGAGCGCCCACCGGTACGCGCCGATCCGCGCGTACAACGCCTCCAAGCTGGCCACCCTGCAGTTCGGGCTGGAACTCGACCGGCGCAGCCGGGCCGGCGACTGGGGCATCGTCAGCAATGTCGCCCACCCGGGCACGACGATGACCAACCTCTATGCGTCCGGCCCCAACCTGGGTCGCAGCCGGCCCTCGCTGCACCACTCCGTGATGAACCGGCTGGCCCGTTGGGGCTTCCTGGTGCACTCGGTGGACGCCGGGTTGCTCCCCGCCCTCTACGCGGCCACCAGCCCGCAGGCACAGGGTGGCCGGTTCTACGGCCCGGACGGCATCGGGCAGTTCACCGGCAAACCGACCGAGTTGGCCGTCTACCGCTCGGCCCGGAGCACGGACGACGCCGCCCGACTCTGGAGCGTCTCCGAGCGGCTGGTGGGCGTGGAGTTCCCGCACAACTGATCACCGCGCGGAGTCACCGCGACCACGGGAGACCCCTTGGTCGCGGCGGGCCGTGAACGCCGCGTCAAGATTTGCCGTTGGCCCGTCAGGACGGCGTATCGACGGGCCATCCGGCCGCCTCGGGTGGTCACGATGGGCTCATGAGTCCTTGGCGGATGACACGCTGGGAACGCGGAAACCTGCCACCCGGCACCGACACACCCTCGGGCCGGGATGGCGGCGCCGGTGAGCCGGCGGTGCCCCCCGACACCGTGACGGCCGAGCCCGAACGGCGGCACGAGGCGCTGGTCAGCGTCCGACTCGGCCCGTCCGCGCCCGGCAGTCACCTGGTGGAGTACCTGCGGCACGAGCCGTGCGCGGTCGCCGCGTGGTGGATCGCGGCCGACGTCGACGCCGTCGTGCGGCTCTCCGCCGGAAGCATGACCGTGCTGCACCGCGCCGTGGCCGACCTGCGCCGCCGCGCCGGGGTGGAGGTGGTGGTGGCGCACTCGGTCCTCCGCGCGCTGGACCTGACCACGACGGCGGACCCGCGTACCGCCCCGACGTGGATCGCACCCGCCGCATGAGCCGCCCCTGCACCACCCCACGGATCGTGGTCGGCATCGACCGATCGTTCGCCGGGATGCAGGCGGTACGCCGCGCGGTGCAGTTGGCCCGCCGCGAGGGCGCGCAGCTCGACGCCGTACGGGCGTGGGTCTTCGCGCCGACGTGGCGGCCCGGCACGCTGACCTGGCGCTGGCAGGACGAGTGCGACCGGGCGGCCCTGGTCTACCTCCGCGGCGTCCTCGACGCGGCGCTGGGTGGGCTGCCCCGGGACGTGCCGGTGCGGCTGGTGGCGACGCAGGGCTACGCGGGTCAGGTGCTCATCGACCATGCGCACCGGGAATCCGATCTGCTCGTCGTCGGCAGCCCGGAACGCCGTCGGTTCGGCGGCTCACACGGGCACGTGACCCGGTTCTGCGTGACACGGGCGGCGGTGCCGGTCGTCGCGGTGCCCGCACCGACCTGGGCACGGGCGGCGACGATCCGCCGCTTCGCCCGCGACCTCGACCACTTCAGTCGATGACCGTCGCCACCACGGCGACACGAACGAAAGGATCGGCCCGACCATGGACGAGGCCCCGATAATCTACGCCGTTCCGGTGCGCGAACTGCCGGGACGGATGGTGCGGACCGTGCGGACCGGCCGGTCCCCTCAGGGCCAGCGGGTGGGCATCGCCTTCACCCGACCGGAGCTGCTGGTCGCCGCGATGGGCGCGGACCAGCAGTGGGAAGAGTTGTGCGAGTCCGCGCTGCGCGGCATGCTGCGCCCGCTCGGCATCGACCGGATCCAGGTCGACCCGCTGCTGGTGGCACCGCCGGTCGACCCGGGTTTCGGCGACCGGGCAGCGCCGACCGTGCCGAGCCGCGTCCCGGCCGCACCCGTCGGCCCACGCGCCGGGGCCGACCCGGTCCCGGTCGGCGCCTGACCGGGACCGGTCGGCGCAGGTCAGGCGCGGACGAAGCGCACCGCGTCGGCGACCACGTAGCCGTCGGTGTCCTCGGTACGGATCAGCACGCTCCCGTCGCTGCCCGCCGTGAACGGGTAGGTGCCCAGCGCCACCCACTGGCCGCCGGCCTGCCGCTGGTCCACGGTCCGGGTGACCAACCCGCCGGAGTACGCGATGTCCACCGGCACGTTGGTCGCCCGGTTCGGGTGCGCGGTCCAGCGCAGGTGCACCGTCCACGAGCCGGTGGCCGGCAGCGTCGGACGGAACCGCAGCCGGTTGACCCCCTTGGCGGTGTTGCCGTCGTGCTCGTAGTCCGCGCCGTAGTAGCCGCCGATGTCGATGCTGCGCACCCACGTGCCGGCTCGGGTGATCCCGCTGGCCGCCGCGTTGTCCAGGATCACGTCGCCGGTCGTCCCCCACTCCAGCACCGCGCCGTCCTGGCGCAGCCGGGCCTGGAGGGCAGGCACGGACACCGCCTGCACGGCGAGGCTCCCGGCGAGCGCCAGGGACGCCGCGGTGGCCGCCGCCTGCCCGAGGATCATGAACACCGGCTCCATCCGGATCGAGCCGTACGCGATGTGGCTCGCCGAGAGGCAGACCGGCACCAGCAGGTTGGCGCACTGGGCCTGCTGCGGCACGATCGAGCGGTAGCTCACCGGGTAGGGCGCGGGCACCCCGACCTGCACGTCCCCCTCGTTGCGCACCTTGCCGTCGACCACCACGCGCTGGCAGTTGTGCGAGTCCATCGTGTAGCTGGCCAGCCCCACCGAGTCGGTGGCACGGACCCGGCCCCGGCAGTCGTGCTCGGTCATCACGTACCCGGAGACCATCCGGCGCGCCTCGCGGATGTAGAGCAGCGGCGGCCAGCCACCGGTGGTGGTGAACTCGTCGATCGGCAGCCCCCAGCGGGCGGTCGAGTCGCGTACCGACGCGGGCAGCCGGGGATCGTTGGCCAGGAACCACATGAGCCCCTGCTGGTAGGTCCGGTGCTCGGCGATGATGCTCTCCCGCGCGGGCCAGCTCGCCGTCGGGTACGCGTAGTTGAAGCCGATGTTGTCGGTCGAGACGGCCCCGTTGTTGTTGGAGTCGGTCTTGCCGCCACCGATCGAGTGGGTCGTGAAGTACGGCCCGGTGTAGCCCGCCTGGATGTGTCGTAGCAGCAGCTCGTACCGTATCGGGTCGTAGCCGGACGGCTTGGCGAACGGGATCCGGTTGGCCGCCTGGGTCAGGCACATCCGGAAGCAGTACGCCTGGATCCGGTCGTCGCCGCTGCCCTGCGGCGCGAGTGGGGTGCTGGAGATGCCCGGCAGCAGTCCGCTGCCCGGTGAGCCGGCCGTGACGTACGGGTCCACCGGGTAGGCGAACTGGTGGGTGTTGCGGGACTGCACACCGTTGATCGTTTCGCCGTAGGTGCTGTTGGACTCCCGTCCGATGGTGAACCCCACCCCGGCCATGGCCAGCAGGTCCCCCTCGTAGGTGGCGTCGACGAACACGCCGCCCCGATAGATCGAGCCGTCCTCGGTGCGCAGCTCGGTGATCCGGGTGCCGCTGCGGCCGAGGCTGGCCAGCCGCGCGTTGGTGACGACCGGGACGCCCGCCTCGGCGAGCAGGTCGGCGAAGACGGCGGTGGCGATGTGCGGCTCGAAGGTCATCCGCAGCGGCGAGGTCGAGGTGACCGTCCCGCCGTGGTACTTCACGTACACCCGGCGGTAGAACTCGGCGGCCAGGCCGCCGATCGCGGCCTGCACGCCGGTGTCGGTGGCGCCCAGCCCGGCGGTGCTCAGTCCTCCGACGTGGCTGGTCGGCTCCACCACGACGGCGGTACGCCCGAGACGGCGCATGGTGATCGCGGCGGCGAGCCCGCCGGAGGTAGCGCCGTAGACGACCAGGTCGGCGGTGGTGACGGCGGCCAGGGCGGGGCCGGCCCGGAACGGGTCGGTGAGACCGGCCAGGACGAGGCCGGCACCGCCGGCGGTCAGCAGCCGACGGCGGGACAGGGGCAGAGACACGCGGGCTCCCGAGGGGTAACCGGAATGGGGACGGTTACAGAAGCACGCCGCTGCCGCTGCGAACGAAATTCTTCAATCTCCGCCGGCGGGTGTCAACCGTCAGGGGCGGTAGCGGTAACCCATGCCGGGCTCGGTGATCAGATGCCGGGGGCGGGCCGGGTCGTCTTCCAGCTTGCGCCGGAGCTGGGCCAGGTACTGCCGCAGGTAGTTGGTCTCGTTCTGGTACTCCGGCCCCCACACGTCCTGGAGGAGCTGCCGTTGGCTGACCAGCTTGCCGGGGTGCCGCAGCAGCTTCTCCAGCACGCTCCACTGGATCGGCGTCAGCTTGACCTCGGTGCCGTCGTCCCGCACGACCGTACGGTCGGCCAGGTCGACGGTGTGCTGACCGATCCGCAGCGCGGGGACCGTCTCGCTGGGCGCGCCGAGTCGGCGGGTCACCGCCCGGATCCGGGCCAGCAGCTCCTCCACGCCGAACGGCTTGGTGACGTAGTCGTCCGCGCCGGCGTCGAGGGCGGCGACCTTGTCCTCGCTGCCGGCCCGGCCGGAGAGCACGATGATCGGCACGGCGGTCCATCCGCGCAGGCCGCGGATCACCTCCACGCCGTCGATGTCCGGCAGACCGAGATCGAGGACGACCAGGTCGGGCGGGTGGCTGGCGGCGGCCTTCAGTGCGGCGGCCCCGGTGTCGGCGACGTCCACGTCGTACCGGCGGGCCCGCAGGTTGATCCGCAGGGCCCGCAGGATCTGCGGTTCGTCGTCGACGACCAGGATGCGCGTCATTCCTGCGGCCCCTCCGAGGTGGTCTGCGCCGCGGCGGGCAGCCGCAGCACCATGGTGAGCCCACCGCCGGGGGTGGTCTCCGGGGTGATGCTGCCACCCATCGCCTCGGCCAACCCCCGGGACAGCGCCAGCCCGAGGCCGACGCCGGTCTGGTTGTCCCGGTCGCCGAGGCGCTGGAACGGCAGGAAGACGTGCTCCCACTGGTCTTCCGGAATGCCCGGTCCACGGTCGATGACCCGCAGCTCCACCTGGCCGGCGTGCGCGCTCGCCGTGACGGTGGGCGGCTGGCCGGGTGGGCTGAACCGCAGCGCGTTGGCGATGACGTTGACCAGCACCCGTTCCAGCAGGCCGGGGTCGGCGGTGGCCGCCGGCAGGTCGGCCGGGATGTCGGTGCCGACGGTCGCGGCCACCGGGCCAAGTTCGTCCAGAGCCAGGGGTACGGCGTCCTCCAGGCCGATGGCGGTCGCCGTGATGCCGAGGACGCCGGCCTGAAGCCGACTCATGTCCAGCAGGTTGCCGACGAGGCGGGCGAGCCGGTCCAGCGACTCCTCCGCGGTCTCCAGCAGCTCCTCGCGGTCCTGCTCGTCGAACTCGATGTCGTGGCTGCGCAGGCTGGTCACCGCGGCCTTCGCCGAGGCCAGCGGCGTACGCAGGTCGTGGCTGACGGCGGCGAGCAGCGCGGTCCGCATCCGGTCCGCGGCCGCGAGGGGCCGGGCCGTGGCCGCCTCCTCGGCCAGCCGTTCCTGGCGGAGCGCGATGGCCGCCTGGGCGGCGAACGCCTCGACGATCCGCCGGTCGGCGGCCTCCAGCCGTCGACCGCTGAGCACGACGGTGATCCGCTCGTCGACCGGCACCGAGGTCTCGCCGTCGTCGGGCGTGCAGGCGGGCCGGTCGCCGACGCTGGCGACCACGCACCACGCGTGCTCCTCCCGGGCCCGGGCCGGCCGACCGCTGGCCTCCTCGGCCAGCTCCAACACGCTCACCGCCCGCAGGCCGAAGGTCTCCCGCAGCTGGTCGAGCAGCGCCGGCAGTGGCCGCTCGCCGCGCAGCACGCCGCCGGCGACCGTGGCCAGGGTCTGCGCGTCGGCGGCGGCCCGTGCGGCCTCCCGGGTACGGCGGGCCGCCACGTCGACGACCCAGCTCACCGCGACGGCCACCCCGACGAAGACGGCCAGGGCGAGCAGGTTGTCCACCTCGGCGATGGTCAGCGTGTGGTGCGGCGGGGTGAAGAACCAGTTGAGCAGCAGCGAGCCGCCGAGCGCGGCGACCAGGGCCGGCCACAGCCCGCCGACCAGCGCGACCCCGACCACCCCGGCGAGGAAGAGCAGGATGTCGCTGGTCAGGGTGAGGTCGGGCAGCGTGAGCAGCAGGAGGGTCAGCAGCGGTACGCCCAGCCCGGCCAGCGCGAAACCGAGCAGTCGGCGGCGCCGGGACAGTGCCGCCGGCATCGCGGCGCGTCGACCTCGGCCGGCCTCGGTGTGGTTGACCAGGTGCACGTCGATCGCGCCGGAGAGCGCGGTGGTGGTCACCCCGACGCCCCGGGCGAAGATCTGCGCGAAGCGGCCCCGGCGGCTCGCGCCGAGCACGAGCTGGGTGGCGTTCACGCCGCGGGCGAAGTCCAGCAGCGCCGCCGGCACGTCGGTGCCGAGCACCTGGTGGTAGGTGCCGCCCAGGCTCTCCACCAGCACCCGCTGGCGGGCCAGTTGGGCCGGATCAGCGCCGGCCAGCCCGTCGCTGCGGGCCACGTGCACGGCGAGCAGATCGGCGCCCTTGCTGCGGGCCGCGACCCGAGCGGCCCGCCGGATCAACGTCTCGCCCTCTGGGCCGCCGGTCAGCGCCACCACGACCCGTTCCCGGGCCTCCCAGGTGGCCGCGATGCCCTGCTGGCTGCGGTACCGGTCGAGCTGCTCGTCGACCTTGTCGGCCAGCCAGAGCAGGGCCAGCTCACGCAGCGCGGTGAGATTCCCGACCCGGAAGTAGTTGCCCAGCGCCGCGTCGATCTTGTCAGGTCGGTAGATGTTGCCGTGTGCCATCCGTCGGCGCAGCGCCTCCGGGGTCATGTCGACCAGCTCGACCTGCTCGGCGGCGCGGACGATCTCGTCCGGCACGGTCTCGCGCTGGGTGGTGCCGGTGATCTGCGCGACGACGTCGTTGACCGATTCGAGGTGCTGCACGTTGACCGTGGTGAGCACGTCGATCCCGGCGTCGAGCAGCTCCTGGACGTCCTGCCAGCGCTTCTCGTGCCGGGAGCCGGGCACGTTGGTGTGCGCCAACTCGTCGACCACCGCGATCTCCGGCCGGCGGGCCAGCACCGCCTCCAGGTCCATCTCGGTGAACTCGGCGCCCCGGTAGCTGATCGTGCTGCGGGCAACCTGCTCCAGGTCGCCGAGCATGGCCGCGGTGTGCTGGCGGCCGTGGGTCTCCACGAAGCCGATCACCACGTCGGTGCCGCGCGCTGCCCGCCGCTGGGCCTCCTCCAACATGGCGTACGTCTTGCCGACGCCGGGGGCGGCCCCGAGATAGATGCGCAGTTCTCCGCGTGGCACGGGACCATCCTCTCCGATCAGCCCGGAAGGGCCCCCTGTTCAAGGGCCCTTCCGGACGTACTCAGCGCGTCGGGAACTGCTTGTCCAGCGCGAGGTTGAGCTCCAGCACGTTCACTCCCGGCTCGCCCATGAAGCCGAGCGACCGGTTGGCGGTGTGCTCGTCGATCAGCCGACGCACCGCCGCCGGGTCCGCGCCACGCTCCCGCGCGACCCGGTTCACCTGCAACTCGGCGTACGCCGGGCTGATGTGCGGGTCGAGCCCGCTGCCGCTGGCCGTGACGGCGTCGGCCGGCACCGCCGGGTCGGCGGGGGCGTCGCCACGGATCGGGGTGACCACCCCGCCGTCGGCCACGTAGTCCTCGCCGGGCTGGGCCAGCTCGACTGGCACCCCCTGGTACGAGGCGAGGAACGGGGTGGCCGGGGCGGCCTGGTTGACGCTGACCACGCGGGTGACCCGGCCGGTCAGTCCGTCGGCGCGGAAGACCGCGAGCACGGCTCCCACCCCGTCGGTGGTGCAGAAGGGGCGCCGACCGTCGACGCCGTCCAGCTCGCCGACCGCTTTGCTCCGACCACAGACCTGGGTGAGCAGGCTTTCGCTGGCCTCCTCCGGGTCGGTGGCGAGGGTGTCCACCACGCTCTCCGGGCCCAGGTTGCTGGCCGAGGTGGAGGTGGGGTCGTAGCCGTCGCCGGCTGCGGACGGGCGGGACTGGAAGTAGCGCGGGACGGGGTTGCCGTCGGCGTCGGTGAAGGACTGGCCGATCAGCGTGCTGCCGACCGTCGTACCGCCCGAGTGGATCAGCGAGCCGTCGGCCTTGTGGTCGAGGCCGGGCAGCTTGCCGACCGCGACCAGGGCCAGTGGGTAGACCAGCCCGAGCAGCACGGTGAAGACGAGCACGGCGCGCAGGGCGGCGAGGTGTTGGGCGAGCCAGTTGGGTAGGCGCATCACGAAATCCCCGGGATGAACTGGATGAGCAGGTCAATGATCTTGATCCCGATGAACGGCACGATGATGCCGCCCAATCCGTACAGCAGCAGGTTGCGGCCGAGCAGCTTCGACGCGGAGGCCGGCCGGTACCGCACGCCGCGCAGGGCGAGCGGGATCAGCGCGATGATCACCAGGGCGTTGAAGATGACCGCGGACAGGATCGCCGACTCCGGGCTGGACAGCCGCATGATGTTCAGCGCGTCCAGGCTCGGGTAGAGGCCGGCGAACATGGCCGGGATGATCGCGAAGTACTTCGCGATGTCGTTGGCGATGCTGAAGGTGGTCAGCGCGCCCCGGGTGATCAGCAACTGCTTGCCGATCTCCACGATCTCGATGAGCTTGGTCGGGTCGGAGTCGAGGTCGACCATGTTGCCGGCCTCCTTGGCGGCCGACGTACCGGTGTTCATGGCCACCCCGACGTCGGCCTGGGCGAGCGCCGGCGCGTCGTTGGTGCCGTCGCCGGTCATCGCGACCAGCCGGCCACCCTCCTGCTCCCGCTTGATCAGCGCGAGCTTGTCCTCCGGCGTCGCCTCGGCCAGGAAGTCGTCCACCCCGGCCTCGTCGGCGATCGCCTTCGCGGTACGCGGGTTGTCGCCGGTGATCATCACGGTCCGGATGCCCATGCGGCGCATCTCGTCGAACCGTTCCCGCATCCCGGACTTGACCACGTCCTTGAGGTGGATGACGCCGAGCGCCCGAGCCGGTTCGCCGTCGATGTGCTCGGCGACGACCAACGGGGTGCCGCCGGTGCTGCTGATCCCGTCCACGATCTCGCCGACCTGCTCGGTGGGGTGCCCGCCGTTCTCGCGTACCCACTTCATCACCGCGGCGGCGGCGCCCTTGCGGACCCGGCGCGCCGATCCGGCCGCCCCGGCGTCCACGCTGGCCTCGGGGGCCAGGTCGACGCCGCTCATCCGGGTCTGTGCGGTGAACGGTACGAAGGTGGCGTGCGGCATCACCCCGGGCTCGCGCTCGCGCAGCCCGAACTCGTTCTTCGCCAGCACCACGACCGAGCGTCCCTCGGGGGTCTCGTCGGCCAGGCTGGACAGCTGCGCGGCGTCGGCCAGGGTCGCGGCCGTCACCCCCTCGACCGGCACGAACTCGGCTGCCTGCCGGTTGCCCAGCGTGATGGTGCCGGTCTTGTCCAGCAGCAGGGTGTTGACGTCGCCGGCCGCCTCGACGGCCCGACCGCTCATGGCCAGGACGTTGCGCTGCACCAACCGGTCCATACCGGCGATGCCGATGGCGGAGAGCAGCGCGCCGATGGTGGTCGGGATGAGGCAGACCAACAGCGAGATCAGCACCACTCCGGTGACACCGGAGTCGGTGATCGCGCCGCTGTCCGGCGCGGCCGCCTGGAACGCCTTGGAGAAGATGGCCAGCGGCTGGAGGGTGACCACAGCCAGCAGGAAGATGATCGTGAGCGCGGCGAGCAGGATGTTCAGCGCGATCTCGTTCGGCGTCTTCTGCCGGTTGGCGCCCTCGACCAGGGCGATCATCCGATCGATGAAGCTCTCGCCCGGCTTCTGGGTGATCTTTACGACGATCCGGTCGGAGAGCACCTTGGTGCCGCCGGTGACCGCGCTGCGGTCGCCGCCGGACTCCCGGATGACCGGGGCGGACTCGCCGGTGATGGCCGACTCGTCGACGCTGGCGATGCCCTCGACGATGTCACCGTCGCCGGGGATGGTCCCGCCCGCCTCGACCAGTACGAAGTCGCCCTGACGCAGCTCCGGCGCGGGCACCGCCTCGTCGCGGTAGGTGTTGGCCCGGGCCCCGGGCTTCCAGTCGATCAGCCGGGTGGCGATCGTGTCCTTCTTCGCCTGCCGCAGCGCGGCGGCCTGGGCCTTGCCCCGACCCTCGGCGACCGCCTCGGCCAGGTTGGCGAAGAGCACGGTCAGCCAGAGCCAGACGGTGATCGCCCAGGCGAACACCGACGGGTCGGTCACCGCCAGGACGGTGGTGAAGGCCGCGCCGATCTCCACGATCAGCATCACCGGATTGCGCCACATCGTGCCCGGGTTGAGCTTGCGCAGCGCGTCCGGCAGGGACCGGAGCATCTGCTTGGGGTCGAGCAGGCCCCCGCCGACCCGGTTGCCCTGGGTGGCCGGGGTACCGGGCGTCGGTTGTTCGCCGGTCCCGGATGTCACAGAGGTGACGGACATGTCCTCGTTCCTCATGATGGTCACAGCCCCTCAGCCAGCGGGCCGAGCGCGAGTGCGGGCAGGAAGGTCAGCGCGACGAGGACCACCGTGACGCCGACGACCATGCCGATGAACAGCGGTCGGTGCGTCGGCAGAGTGCCCTCGGACGCGGGGGTGGGCGCCTGGCGGGCCAGTGATCCGGCCAGTCCGAGCACGAAGATGATCGGAAGGAAGCGGCCGAACAACATGCACAACCCGAGCGCCGTGTCCCACCACGTGGTGTTCACGGTGATGCCGCCGAAGGCCGAACCGTTGTTGTTGCTGGCCGAGGTGAACGCGTAGAGCACCTCGGAGAGGCCGTGCGGCCCGACGTTGAGCGCGGTGGAGTTGTTGCCGGTGGCGAACGCGGCAGCCGTACCGACCAGCACCAGGATCGGCGTGATCAGGAAGTAGAGCGAGGCGAACTTGATCTCCCGCGCCCCGATCTTCTTGCCCAGGTACTCCGGGGTACGGCCAACCATCAGACCCGCCACGAAGACCGTGATCACCGCGAGGATGAGCAGGCCGTACAGCCCCGAACCGGTACCACCCGGCGCGACCTCGCCGAGCATCATGTTGAACATCGTCATCATGCCGCCGAGCGAGGTGAACGAGTCGTGGAACGAGTTCACCGCACCGGTCGAGGTCAGCGTCGTCGCGGCGGCGAAGGTGGCCGAGTTCGACACGTCGAACCGAACCTCCTTGCCCTCCAGCGCCGCGCCGACCGCCTGCGGCACGGTGCCGTGCCCGGTCAGCTCGAAGATGTTGGTGAGGGCGACGCTGACGAACGCCAGGATCCCCATCACCGCGGCGATGGCGTACCCCTGCCGGTTCTGCCCGACCATCCGGCCGAAGACCCGGGGCAGGCTGAAGGGGATCAGGAAGATCAGGAAAATCTGGAGCCAGTTCGTCCACGAGGTCGGGTTCTCGAACGGGTGGGCGCTGTTGACGTTGTAGAAGCCGCCACCGTTGGTGCCCAGCTCCTTGATCACTTCCTGGCTGGCGACCGGACCACCGGTGATGGTCTGGGTGCCGCCGGTCAGCGTGCTCACGTCGGTGCCGCCGGAGAGGTTCTGCACCACCCCGCCGATCATCAACGCGAGGGCGCCGAGCACCGCGATCGGCAGCAGGATGCGCAGCGTGATCCGGATCAGGTCGACCCAGAAGTTGCCGAGCTGCCCGGTGCGGCTCCGGGCGAAGCCGCGCACCAGCGCGACCGCCACCGCGATACCGACGGCTGCGGAGACGAAGTTCTGCACCGCCAGACCGGCCATCTGCACCAGGTGGCCCATCGTCGACTCACCCGAGTACGACTGCCAGTTGGTGTTGGTCACGAACGAGACGGCGGTGTTCCACGCGCCGTGCGGCACCACCGGGTCGAAGCCCAGCGACAGCCACAGGTGGTTCTGCACCCGCTGGAACAGGTACAGGAAGAGGATCGAGACGGCAGAGAACGCGAGCACGCTGCGGGCGTACACGCCCCAGGTCTGCTCGGCGGCCGGGTTGACCCCGACCAGCCGGAAGATGCCCCGCTCGATCCGCGACTGCTTGGTGCCGGCGACCGCCCGGAACATGTAGTCGCCGAACGGCTTGTAGACGGCGACCAGGGCCGCCACCAGCGTCAAGATGAAGATGACGCCCGCTGTTGTCATGGTCATCAGAAGCGCTCCGGAAACAACAGGGCGAACACCAGGAACGCGCCCAGGACGATCGCGAGCACCAGACCGACGGCGTTGACCGCGTTCACAGCTTCTCCACCGCCCGGACCACCAGGGCGAGCACTGCGAACAGCGCCACCGTCAGGACCACGAACACCACGTCAGACACGCTGACTCCTCAGCCGGAAAGGTTCGTCGCGACCGCCTTCCGGTCGCGCCGGGCAATCAAAGCCCCACCACCCGCCGGACGGCAGGGGTCATAACGCGACCATGACGGCGGCGATCCCTTTCTTGACGTGGTTTTCACACCTGCCCACTGAACAGGTGAAATGCGGCACAGACCCACCAAGGACCCGCCCGACCGGCCAAGGCTCGCCCGACCCGCCCGACCCGCCCGACCCGCCCGGCTCGCCCGGCCCGCCCGGCGCAGGCGCGCGCGGGCGCGCCACCACCCCCGAGCTTCGTCGATCTAGGGCGAATCGTCGCTCAGGGAGATCGACTTACCGTGATCTGACCTAGATCGACACGGCTGTGAGGCCGGGGGGCGCGGGCGGGGCGGGGCGCGCGGCGCGGGGACGCGGCGCGGGGGCGCAGCGCGGGGACGCAGCGCGGAGGCGCAGCGCGGGGACGCAGCGCGGAGGCGCAGCGCGGGGACGCAGCGCGGGGACGCAGCGCGGAGGCGCAGCGCGGGGACGCAGCGCGGAGGCGCAGCGCGGAGGCGCAGCGCGGAGGCGGCGCGGAGGCGGCGCGGAGGCGGCGCGGAGGCGGCGCGGAGGCGGCGCGGAGGCGGCGCGGAGGCGGCGCGGGCGGGGCGGGGGCGGTTAGGCCGGTCGGCGGGCCACCAGTACGTCACGCATGATCGACTGGTCCACCCGGTGCCGCAGCGCCAGGTAGGGCTCCGCGTCGACCACGGTCAGGCCGGCCGCGTCGAGCGCCGCTGCGGCGTCGTCCCGGCTGGCGACGTGGGTGTTCCAGGAGATGCCGAGAGCGCCGCCGGGGCGCAACAACCGGGCCCAGACCGGCGCGGCGTCCGCGAGCAACGCCAGCGGATCCCGGGTCAGCCCGTGCTCGGCGGTACGGCTGCCGTGCTGCACGCCGTACGGGGCGTCGGCGACGATCAGGTCGACGGTCTCCGGGCGGAAGAATTCCCCCGAGCGGGTCGTGTCGGCGTTGACCACATCTAGCAGCTGCGTCTGGCCGGCCTTGTGCTCCTCGCGGGTCGGCGCCAGCTCGATCCGCACCCGGCGACCGACCACCTTGCGTTCGCGCCGCACCGGCCCCGACTCCAGCACCCGGTGCTTGACCCGCTTCTGCTTCAGCCAGGTGGTGATGAACGTCCGGTACGCCTCGACGTCCTTCTGGTCGCGCTCGATCCCGGCGGCGTCGAACCCGTACATCAGGGCCTGGTTGAGGGTGGTGCCCCGACCGCAGAGCGGGTCGAGCACCCGGAACCGCCGGCTGGTCAGCTCGCCGGCCCAGTCCGAGGCGAGCAGGGTGACGTTGAGCAGCAGCTTGGTGAACTGCTCGTTGGTCTTGCCGGGGTACTTCTGGATGGTGAGCAGGTCGTCGTCGTAGCGGTCCAGTCGGCTCCACTCGATCGGCCGCAGCAGCTCGCCGACGATCTCGAACAGCGCGTACCCCGCGGAGAGGTTGCCCAGGACGGCCAGGTCACGTCCGGTCAGCCCGTCGCCGGTGAAGGTGACGTAGGACGCCCCTCCGACGACCTCGGTTTCCAGCTCGCCGATCCGGCCGTCCAGCGCCGAACGGCCGAAGATCTCCAGCTCGGCCCGGGTGAGGTCGACGGCGGAGCGGGCGTACACCCGGTTGGTGGCGGGCAGGATCAGCAGGCCGTAACGCGTCATGATCCGGCGAGTATTCCACAACCCGCCCCGGTCGCCGGGAACCGGAGCGGTCGCTGGAGCGACTACCGGTACATGGGGTGTGAGCAGTGGCGGGAGGTCCTGTCCGCGCAGTTGGACGGGGAGGAGACCGCCGCCGAACTGGCGGCGGTGCAGGGGCACCTCGACGGGTGTGCCGAGTGCCGGGCCTGGTTCACGGCCGCGGCCGCGGTGACGCGTCGGGTTCGTACCCGGTTGGTCGCCGATGTGCCCGACCGCACCGCGGCGATCCTGGCCGCCGTCGCGGCCGAGCCGACCCGCCGACCGCGGTGGCGGCGCCTGGCCGGCGGTGGTCGGCTGGTGGCCGGCCTGCGCGCGGTGCTCGGGCGTGGTCGGTTGGTCACCGGGCTGCGCGCGGCGCTGGGGTTGCTCGGCGCGGTGCAGTTGGTGCTCGGCCTGGCCCAGGTGGGCCGGGGCGCGACCGCCGACCACCTGCACCCAACCGGCCAGCACCTGTGGCACGAGTCGGCCGCGTGGAACGTGGCGGTGGGCGCCGGCTTCCTCTTCGTCGCGGTACGCCGCAGCCCGCCCGCCGGGCTGCTGCCGATGCTCAGCGCGTTCGTCGGTACGTTGCTGCTGCTCTCGGTCAATGACCTGGCCACCGGCTCGGTGGGCGGGGAGCGGTTGGTCAGTCACGGCTTCCTGGTGGTCGGTTACCTGATCACGGTGGTGCTGTCCCGGCCCGGTATGCGCCCCGGTGGACCCGCGCCGCAGCGGCAACCGGCACCGTCACGCTGGCGGTTCGGGGCCGACGAGGTGGACCGGCCGCTGCGGGTCGTTCGCCCCGAGTCGTACCCGGCGCAGGCCGCCGACCGCTACGCCGCACCGGCGGCGCGTGCTGGTCACGCCGCACCGGCGGCGCGTACCGAGCGCTCCGCTGGTGCCGGGCAGGCCGGTGGACGCCGCGCCGCCTGAGCGTCGGCGGCCTCGACTGGAGCGTCGCCAGCCCGGCACTCGGTCCAAGGTGTCGGACGTACCCGCCGCCGCACCAGTCCGAAGCCCGACACCGGTGGGCAGCGAGGGTGATGCGTGGGTTCCGTCAGCGGCGGCGCGACCATCCAGGCCAGCGCAGGGTCGGACAGCTCAAGCGGGCGGCGCCGGCCGGGTCGGATCGCCGACGGCCTGCGGGATGACCTGTTCGACGATGGTCAGCAGGGTGGTGGCGAGCAGCAGGTGCACCTGGGCGCGGGTCAACGCGCCGCGCTGGAGCCACTCCCGGGCGGTCGACGTGGCCAGCCCGCCGTACGCGCGAGCCATGGCACGCAACTCCTCCCGGTGCCCGCCCTCGCCGGCCAGGCCGACGGCGACGAGCATGCGGTCCGCGGCGACCTCCTCGGCTTCGGCGAGCACCCGCTCCACGTCGGCGTCGCCGCCCATCCCCCGGGCGGTGACCGCCGCCAACCATGAGGTGCTGTGTCGCGACACCACGTCGAGAAACCAGGAGACGCTCGCGTCGACCCGGGTCCGCAGGTCACCCTTGGGCAACCGCTCGAGGGCGACCTCCGGGATGGTCACCATGACGCGGACGACCTCCAGATAGAGGTCCTTCTTCGCACCGAAGTAGTGGTTGACCAAGCCGCGAGCGACACCCGCCTCCCGGGCGACGTCGGTGGTCGACACGTCCGCGTACGGGCGTTCGCCGAACAGCCGGACCGCGCAGGCCAGGATCTGCCCCCGCCGGGCGTCCGGCTCCAGACGGCGGCGGCGCGGAGCCGTCTCGACACTCATCTGCCCGACCCTATCGAGCACTCCGGCGTCGGCCACCCGCCCTCACCTTGATCAGGTGATGAAAAGTAGGTGCCAGGACGGCCACCGTTCGAGCGGCCTGCGGTGATCCACCTTCTGCTCTACCCTTGCCACGCATCAGTGACAGTCCGACCAGCGCGGCCGCAACGCCATGCCATCGGAC
Organism: Micromonospora sp. CPCC 205539; assembly: GCF_036906815.1. NCBI lineage: Bacteria > Bacillati > Actinomycetota > Actinomycetes > Micromonosporales > Micromonosporaceae > Micromonospora > Micromonospora sp. CPCC 205539. The sequence continues at coordinate 93,975 of NZ_JBAKHW010000012.1, forward strand.
AGGATCAACTGGGTAAGGGAGCGAAGCCTTGGTTTCTCGACGTCGATTGTTGTCTGGCGCGGCCGGCGCGGCCGTCGGCCTGTCGGCCGCCGGTACGTTCGGTGGGTCGGTGACAGCGGCCCCGTCCACCTCCACAGTGACGGCGCCGCTCGCGGCCCGCCGTGGTCGACTGATGAGCCGAACGGTGGTGACCGCACCGGCCATCCCGTTGACTCACCTGTCTGTCGCGCACAGCGGCCCGGCGGCGGCGGTACGCCTTCGTACCGGCAAGGGGTGGAGCGACTGGCTGGAGATCAGCGCGTGCCCGAACGGTCGGGACGGTCGGACGGTGTCGGCCCGGTCGGACATCGTGGTGGCCAACGGCGCCACCGGATACGAGGTCCAGGTCGGCGACGGCTCGGCGGCCACCGTTGTCGAGCTGAACATGGTCGACGGGGCTCGGCAGACGATCGCGAACGCCCAGACGAACAGCCTTCCACTGCCGCCCGGCATCCGGCGGCAGCCGACGTACCTGCCCCGGGCCGGCTGGGGAGCTGACGAGTCGCTGCGGCTCGGCCCGAACGGCAGCGTGCTGTGGCCGGGCGAGTTCTATCCGGTGCAGACGCTGACGGTCCACCACAGTGGGGTGTACGAGCACAACGAGGACCCCGATCCGGCGGCGACGATTCGCGCCATCTACTACGACCAGTGCGTACTGCAGGAGTTTGGCGACATCGGCTACCACCTGTTGATCGACGAGGCCGGACGGGTCTACGAGGGTCGCTACTCCGACCCGGGGCCGCAGCCGGTCTACGGCCCGGGGGTCGGCAGCGACGGTCGGCCGCTCATGGTCAACGCGGCGCACGTGGGCGGCTACAACGCGGGCAACATCGGCATCTGCCTGCTGGGCCGGTACACGTCCCGCCTGCCCAGCCTCGCCACGCAACGGTCCCTGGCCGTCGTCCTGGCGGGGCTCAGCCACACGAGTCGACTCAACCCCACCGGTCGGACCGGATACGTCAATCCGGTCAGCGGAGCGGGTGGCAACGTGGCCGTCATCTCGGGCCACCGGGACTGGGCGAGCATCGGGGCCGATCCGACGGAGTGCCCAGGCGACTACCTCCACCCGTACCTCGGCGAGCTACGTCAGGACGTGGCCACTCTGGCCGCGACGCGCCCGACCCCGCCGCCGAGGCCGCCGAGGCGCTAGCTCGCAGCCCTGCCACGCCGCCCCCCACCAGCGCGCCCGCCGCGCTGCTGGGGGGCGGCGCTGCATACTGCCCGCCGCGCCCTCGGGGCTGCTGGTCGCGACTTATTGACATGCCGCCAACAGCGCGCGAGGGTGGTGCACATGCCGACGCCCCCGCTCGACGGTTCCCCCTCAGCCTGGCGCGAGCCCGAGCACGACGACCTTGCGGACCTGGCCCGCACCTTCTTCACCAAAGAAGTGCTACCGCACACCGATCGCCTGCTGGCGCAGGGCCATCCGGACCGCGAGCACTACCGGCGCGCCGGTGAGCTGGGGCTGCTCGGTCTCTCCGTCCCGGAGGAGTACGGCGGCGGGGGCGGTGGCTTCACCCACGAAGCGGTCATGCTGCACGAGCAGGCGTACACCGGGGAGAGCAGCCTCGGTCTGGCCGTGCACAGTGGCATCGTCACCGGCTATCTGGTCGCGTACGGCAGCGAGGAGCAGAAGCGACGCTGGCTGCCCGGGCTGTGCAGCGGCGAGTTGGTGGGCGCGATCGCGATGACCGAGCCGGACGGTGGCTCGGACGTCCAGGCGATCCGTACCCGGGCGGCCCGCGACGGCGACGACTACCTGGTCAGCGGGGCGAAGACGTTCATCACCAACGGCGCGTTGGCCGACCTGATCATCGTGGCCGTGAAGACGGACCCCGAGCAGCGGGCCGCCGGCGTCTCCCTGCTGGTCTGCGAGGTCGGCGGCGATCCAGCCGGGTTCCGCCGGGGTCGGCTGTTGTCCAAGATCGGGTTGCACGCCAACGACACCGCCGAGCTGTTCTTCGACGAGTTCCGGGTGCCGGCGGACAACCTGCTCGGCGGCGCCGAAGGGCTCGGTTTCATCCAGCTCATGCAGCAACTCCCGCAGGAACGCCTGGTGATCGGTGTCGGCGCGGTGGCCGTGATGGAACGGGCCATCGAGCTGACCGTCGCGTACACCAAGGAGCGCACGGCCTTCGGCAAGCCGCTGATGGGGCACCAGAACACCCGGATGGTGCTCGCCGAGTGCGCCACGCGTACCCGGGTCAGCCGGGTCTTCCTGGACGACTGCATCGTCCGGCACGCGCGCGGTGAGCTGGACGTGGCGACGGCCGCCATGGCGAAGTGGTGGCTCACCGACGGGCAGTGCGAGGTCGTCGACCGGTGCCTGCAGCTCTTCGGCGGCTACGGCTACACCACCGAGTACCCGATCGCCCGGATGTACGCCGACGCCCGCGTCCAGAAGATCTACGGCGGCACCAACGAGATCATGAAGGAGCTGATCGCCCGTGTCCTCTGAGGCGTACGTCTATGACGCGGTCCGCACCCCGCGCGGACGCGGCCGGGACACCGGCGCGTTGCACGGGGTCAAGCCGATCTCGCTGGTCGTCGGCCTGATCGACGCGCTGCGCGAGCGCAACCCCGGCCTGGACGTCAACCGGCTGGAGGACCTGCTGCTCGGCATCGTCACCCCGGTGGGCGAGCAGGGCGGCGACCTGGCCCGGGCTGCCGCGCTGCTGGCCGGGCTGCCCGACCAGGTCGGCGGGGTGCAGCTCAACCGGTTCTGCGCCTCGGGGTTGGAGGCGGTCAACGCCGCCGCCGCGCGGATCCGCTCGGGCTGGGAGCATCTGCTGCTCGCCGGCGGGGTGGAGTCGATGTCCCGTGTGCCGATGGGCTCCGACGGAGCAGCCTGGGCCACCGATCCGCAGACCGCGCTGGCCACCTCGTTCGTGCCGCAGGGCGTCAGCGCCGACCTGATCGCGACGCTGGACGGCTTCACCCGCGACGACGTGGACGGCTACGCGCTGCGCTCGCAGGAACGCGCCGCCAAGGCGTGGGCCGGCGGGCACTTCGCGCGCTCGGTGGTGCCGGTACGCGACGGCAACGGGCTGGACATCCTCACCGTCGACGAACACCTTCGCCCGGAGACCACCCGGGAGGCACTGGGCCGGCTCACCCCCTCGTTCGCCACCATGGGCGAGGCGGCCGGCTTCGACGCGGTCGCGTTGCAGAAGTTCCACTGGCTGGAGGCGATCGAGCACGTCCACCACGCCGGCAACTCCTCCGGCATCGTGGACGGCGCCGCGCTGGTGTTGATCGGCTCGGCTGAGGTCGGGCGAGACCTCGGCCTCACCCCGCGCGCCCGGATCGTCGGCGCGGCGGTCAGCGGGGCCGATCCGACGCTGATGCTGACCGGGCCGATTCCGGCGACCCACAAGGCGCTCGCCGCCGCCGGTCTGACGCTCGCCGACATCGACCTGTTCGAGATCAATGAGGCTTTCGCCGCCGTGGTGCTCAAGTACGTCCGCGATCTGGGCCTGGACCCGGACCGGGTGAACGTCAACGGCGGCGCGATCGCCCTCGGGCACCCGCTCGGCGCCACCGGCGCGATGCTGCTCGGCACCGCTCTGGACGAGTTGGAGCGCCGCGACCTGCACCGCGCCGTCGTGACCCTCTGCATCGGCGGCGGCATGGGCGTCGCCACCGTTCTCGAGCGCTGCTGACCCGGGGGAAGATCATGACCAACACCATCCGGTACGACCGCGGCGCCGACGGCATCGTCACGCTCACCCTGGACGACCCCGACCAGTCCGCCAACACCATGAACCGGGCGTACGCCGCGTCGATGAGCGCGGTGCTCGATCGGCTGGAGGCCGAGCGCGACGGGCTGACCGGGGTCATCGTGACCAGCGCGAAGTCGACCTTCTTCGCCGGCGGTGACCTGCCCGAGATGGTCAGGGCGACCCGCGCCGACGCCCCCGCGCTGGCCGAACTGCTCGGCACCATCAAGCGCGACCTGCGCCGGCTGGAGACGCTGGGCCGGCCGGTGGTCGCCGCGGTCAACGGCTCGGCACTCGGCGGCGGCCTGGAGATCGCCCTCGCCTGTCACCACCGGGTCGCGCTGGACGCGCCCGGTTCCCGGCTCGGGCTGCCCGAGGTGACCCTGGGCCTGCTGCCCGGCGCCGGCGGCGTCACCCGGACGGTACGGATGCTGGGCCTGGCCGGGGCGCTGACCACGGTGCTGCTCACCGGCCGGCGGATGCGCCCGTCCGACGCTCTGGCCGCCGGGCTGGTCGACGAGGTGGTGGCCACCCCGACGGAGCTACTGGACCGGGCCCGGGCCTGGATCGCCACCAACCCGAGCCCGACCCAGCCCTGGGACCGACCGGACTACCGGATGCCCGGCGGCACCCCGGCGAGTCGATCGCTGGCCGCGCAGCTGCCGGCCTTCCCGGCCACCCTGCGCAAGCAGCTCAAGGGGGCCCGGCTGCCCGCACCGGAGGCGATCCTCGCCACCGCCGTCGAGGGCGCGCAGGTCGACCTGGAGACCGCGTTCACCGTGGAGACCCGGCACCTGATCGGCCTGCTCACCGGGCAGGTCGCCAAGAACATGATCGGCGCGTTCTTCTTCGACCTGAAGGCGGTCAACGGCGGCGCGGCCCGACCGGCCGGGGTGGACGTCGCCCCGGTGCGCCGGGTGGCGGTGCTCGGCGCCGGCATGATGGGCGCGGGCATCGCGTACGCCTGCGCTGTTGCCGGGTTGGACGTGGTGGTCCGGGATGTCTCGCCGGAGGCCGCGGGCCGGGCCCGGGAGCACGCCGAGCGGCTGCTGGCCCGACGGGTACGCAAGGGCCGCACCACGGAGGCGGACGCCCGAGCGGTGCTGGAGCGGATCACCACCACCGACCAGGTGGACGCGCTCGCCGGCTGCGACGCGGTGATCGAAGCGGTCTTCGAGGATCCGGAGCTGAAGCGGACGGTGTTCGCCGAGGTGCTGCCGGTGCTGGCACCGGACGCGCTCCTCGCCTCGAACACCTCCACCCTGCCGATCACCGCGCTGGCCGCCGGAGTGGACCGGCCGGCCGACTTCATCGGCATGCACTTCTTCTCCCCCGTGGACCGGATGCCGCTGCTCGAGATCGTGGTCGGCGAGCGGACCGGCGACGCCGCGCTGGCCCGGGCGTTCGACCTGGCCCGACGGATCGGCAAGACTCCGATCGTGGTCAACGACGGCCGGGGCTTCTTCACCAGCCGGGTGATCGGCAGGTTCATCGACGAGGCGGTCGGGATGGTCGCCGAGGGGGTGCCGGCCGCCTCGGTGGAGCAGGCCGCCCTCCAGGCCGGCTACCCGACCGGGCCGTTGGCGCTGGCCGACGAGGTGAGTCTCACCCTGATCCAGCGCATCCGCCGGCAGTTCGAGGCCGCCGGCGAAGGTTTCCTGCCGCTGCCCGCGCACCGGCTCGTCGACGAGCTGGTCGACGCGTACGACCGGCCGGGGCGCGCCGCCGGACGCGGCTTCTACTCGTACGCGGACGGCACCCGCGGCCGGCTGTGGACCGGTCTCACCGAACTCACCACCGACACCGGCCGGGCGGTGCCGTTCACCGACCTCCAGGAGCGGATGCTCTTCGCCGAGGCGCTCGACGCGCTGCGCTGCCTCGACGAGGGCGTTCTGCGTACCGAGACCGACGCCAACATCGGTTCGATCTTCGGCATCGGATTCCCGGCCTGGACCGGCGGGGTGATCCGCTACGTCCGGCAGTACGCGGGCGGGCCGGCCGGCTTCGCGGCCCGGGCGACCGAGCTGGCCGCCCGCTACGGCGACCGGTTCACGCCCCCCGCGGACCTGGCCGAGCGGCTCGCCTCCCCGGCCACCGACCGCACCGAACCGGCAGGCGTCGCGTGACGGCGTCCAGCAGCCCGTCCGGGGCGGCGGGCGGCGAGTCGGCAGGGTCGGCGCGCGGCGGGCCGCTCGCCGGGGTGCGGGTGGTCGAACTGGCCAGTCTGGCCCCGGCGCCGTTCGGCTGCATGGTGCTCGCCGACCTCGGCGCGGACGTGGTGCGGGTGGACCGGCCGGGCAGCCCGGGTGCGGGACGGCTGGCCGCGCCGACCAGTGGGCCGTTGCAGCGCGGCCGGCGGGTCACCTCGCTGGACCTGAAGTCCACGGCCGGGGTGGCCGACCTGCTGCGCCTGGTCGAGCGGGCGGACGTCCTGGTCGAGGCGTACCGACCGGGGGTGGCCGAGCGGCTGGGCTTCGGACCGGAGACGTGCCAGGCCCGCAACCCCCGACTGGTGTACGCGCGCATGACCGGCTGGGGTCAGGACGGTCCACTGGCACCCCGGGCCGGACACGACATCGACTACATCGCGGTGGCCGGGGCGCTGGAGCCGCTGGGTCGGGCCGGTGAGCGTCCGTACGCGCCGATGAACCTGCTCGGTGACTTCGGCGGGGGCGGCATGCTGCTCGCCGTGGGGGTGCTCGCCGCGCTGCTCGAACGGGAACGCTCCGGGGTCGGCCAGGTGGTCGACGCGGCGATGGTGGACGGCTCGGCGTTGCTCACCGCGTTCCTGCACGGGCTGCTCGGCACCGGCCTGTGGGGCGCGCCGCGCGGGCACAACATGTTCGACGGCGGAGCGCCGTTCTACGACACGTACCGCACCTCCGACGGCGGCTTCATGGCCGTCGGCGCGATGGAGCCGGCCTTCTACGCCACGCTGCTGGCCGGCCTCGACCTCGCCGACGAGTCGGACCTACCCGCCCAGTACGACCCATCCGGCTGGGATGAGCTGCGTCGACGGTTCGCCGATCGGTTCGCCGAACGGAGCCGCGACGAGTGGACGGCCATCTTCGCCGACTCGGACGCCTGCGTCGCACCGGTGCTCGCCCCGGGCGAGGCGCACCGGCATCCGCACAACGCGGCCCGGGGCACCTTCGTCGACGTGGGCGGCGAGATCCAGCCGGCCCCGGCGCCCCGCTTCGGTCGTACGCCAGCGGATCTGCCCGTCCCGGCGCCGGACCCGGACCGGGATGTCCTGCCGGTCGACGCGATCCTCACCGACTGGCCGGCACGCACGTGACCTCCGAGGAGCCGCCAAGCATGGGGACGAGCAGCTGGAAGGGCCACGTCAACGGGCTCCTCTACGGGATCCAGTTCGACCGTACGCTCGACGACGCGGTGGTGATCCGGGTTGCCGACGGGGTGATCGGCGGGCTCTACCCGGGAGACCGGGCGGAGACGTTAAACGCGCTCGAGCAGGCGCTGCGCTTCCCAGGTCCCCTCAACGACCAGGCCGAGACGCACCACAGCGAGGAGGCCATCCGTGCGTTCCTCGGGAGGCTCAGCAGCGCCCTGGCCGCCCCTCCGTCGGGTTGATCAAGAGGTTCGCGTCAAGGATGTGCGCTCTCCTGACGCAAACCCCTTGATCACCGGGCGGGTTGAGCGGGTCGGGCGGGCCGGGCGGGTCGGGGCGGCCGGGGCGGTCGGCGGGGTCGGAGGCGACTGGGCCGGGAGTACCAGCTGGCGAAGAGAGTCACCGCTAGCAGCAGCTCGGCTATGTCTCCGCCGTAGTACATGAGCTGGGCGGCGGACCGGAAAGCCGCCGGATCCGGGTCGGCCAGCCCCGGCGGGAGGGTGCCGGCGTGCGCGTAGAGGTACTTCGCCAGCACGGCGTGACCGGCCGCCGCACCCAGCAACGCACCCAACCGCACGCCCAGCCCCGGCCGGCGCGGTGCCGGATCCGGCCCTACCAGCGACCAGGCGAAGAGGTACCCGGCGGCCAGGTAGTGCAGGTGCAGAGCGTGGTGCAGGCTGGGCTGCCGCTCCGCGGCCGCGTACACCGGGGTGAGCAGCACCAGTGCCAGCCCACCCGTGCTGAGCAGCCCCGCGGTGACCGGGTGGGCGAGCAGGTGCAGCGGGCGTACGCGCAGCAGTCGGCCCACCATCCGACGCGTCGGCGGTGGCGCGATCCGCAGCAGCAGGGTCACCGGGGCGCCGAGCACCAGTCCGAGGGGTGCCACCATCCCGAGCAGCACGTGCTGGGCCATGTGCCCGCGCGGGTCGTGGGCGGAAGCGGCGAGCGGCCCGATCGCGATCGCCAGCAGCGCGCAGCCGGCCAGCCAGGCGGCGGTACGCCGATGGTCCCAACCTCGCTGGTCGCGGACGGCGGCCAGCAGGTAGCCACCGGCCAGCAGGCCCACCACCGCCAGCGGAAACCAACCGGGACCATCCGCCGAGTGCCCCTGGTGGGCGACCGCCGGCAGGTCGAACGTCGCCGTCACCGAGGGCGGTCAGCTGGCGGGCGGGACCGGGCACGCCAGAGGAGCAGGGCGCCGGCCACCAGCAGCAGCGCCGCGGCCACGTTCCACACCACGTCGTACGGCACGAGGTGTACGCCGTAGCGGATCTGGTGCAGCCGGAGCACCTTGTGGTCGACCAGGCCGTCGAAGAGCTGGAACCCTCCGGCGCCGAGCAGCAACCCGCCCCAGACGTACGAGGTTGCCGAGGCGGCCCGCCGGCGCAGGTCGGCGAACCAGAAGAGCCCGCCGACCAGGGCGAGCACCTCGGCGGAGTGCAGCAGCCCGTCGGAGAGCAGGCCCACCGTCGGGGTGGACCGGTCGTAGAAGTGATGCCAGGCCAGCAGCTGATGAAAGATGATCTGATCCACCGCGGCCATCACCCCGATGCCGATCAGGATTCCGGCAAGTGTCGACGAACGACCGTCCGGTACGGCGGCGGCGCGCGCCCCCGGCAGGCTCGAACCGGCCACCACACACCTCGCATCCGCCTCGGATCAGCGCCCGAACTCCCCCGGACTAAACGACCCGCGCCCGACCGAGGCCACGGGCACGGCCGAAGCCTCGGGCACGGGCCAGGGCACGGCATGGTCGACACGAGGTCGCCGACATCGGGGGGTCCGACCTCCGGGGATACCGCCACATCCCGGACCTCGTGTTGATCAAAGCGGGCGGGCGGGCGATAGCGCGCTGGGTAACTGGTGACATCCCCGTTCCACACCCGTCGGACGGCTACCGGCATGATCATTGAGCTGCGGGCGGACCAACCCAGGCCGGCAGCGAACCCGCAGAAGGAGATGCTCGTGCCGGACGCGGACGAACTCGTGGCTGAAGCGCTCGCGGCGGTGCGCGGCACCGACGTACGGCAGGCCGAACGGCAGCTGGACCGGCTGATGGTCGGCACCGGCGCGGCGGACGGTGCGGCGGAGGTGGACGCGGCGTTGCTGCGTCGCCTGGTTCGCGGCGTGGGACGGCTCTGGCCGCGCGGCTGGCAGCCGGTGGACCTGGACCGGATCGCCACCCGGCGCCTCGGTGCCCGCCCGACCCGGCTGGTTCGGGACGCGATGGCCGCGCAGCGGCGGGACCAGTCCGGGCCGGTCCCGGCATGGTGGGACGAGCAGCTCCGCGAGTTGGCCGCCGAGGCCCTCCACGACGACCGGAGCGTGCTGGCCGGCTGGTCCGCGCGGGAGGGGCTGGATCGGGTCGACGCGCTGCGCACGGCGGTGGACACTCTCGTGCTGGTGGAGAGCCTGCCGCCGATCGCGGTGCTGCGCCCGCCGCCGGGCACCTCGGGTGCGGCGACCGCCGACCAACCGGCCCGTGGCAGGTCTGGCTCGCCGATGCTGGACCGGGTACGGGCCCTGCTGGCCAAGGCCGAGTCGACCACGTTCCCGGCCGAGGCCGAGGCGCTGACCGGCAAGGCGCAGGAGTTGATCGCCCGGCACAGCATCGACGAAGCGCTGCTGGCGGCCGGGGCCGAACGCACCGACCTGCCCGGCGGGGTACGGCTCGGCACCGACGCCCCGTACGCGGGGGCGAAGGCGCTGTTGGTGCAGGAGGTGGCGGCGGCGAACCGGTGCGAGGCCGTCTGGTCCGACGACCTCGGCTTCGCCACCGTGCTGGGTTGGCCGGCCGACCTCGTGGCGGTGGAGTTGCTCTACACCTCGCTGCTGGTCCAGGCCACCGCGGCGATGCTGCGCGGGCGGGCCGAGCGCCGACCGGGCGCGGGGCGACGAACGAAGGTCTGGGACGAGTCCTTCCTGAACGCGTTCGCGCTGCGGATCGGCGAGCGACTGCGGGCGGCCACCGAGGCGGCGGACCGGGAGGCCGCCGAGACGGCCGGGCCGGAGAAGCTGCTGCCGGTGCTCGCCGCGCGCGGCGAGGCGGTCCAGGAGCGGCTGACCACCCTCTTTCCCGGCGTCACGCGGCACCGGCTCAGCGTCCGGGATGCCGAGGGCTGGTCCTCCGGCACCTCGGCGGCCGACCGGGCGTCGCTGGACCTCGGCGGTGGCCGACCACCGAAGCAGGTACGCGGTCGGCCGACTCGCGCCGACTGACCCGGCGTGTAACCCCCACGGCGGAAGATTCTGCGATCTTCTTCTGATGATCGGTAGGGAACGGGCGGTCCGCTCCGACCTCCGGTGAGCCGCGCCCCAGACCGGGGTGCGACCGCGACCCGAGGAGCACCGCCGTGAAGTACATGCTGCCGATCTGGAACCGTCCCGGCCGCCGAGCAATGAGCGTGGGGCCGGGCGGACGAAACACGCCGGGCCGGTGAGAGTTCACCGGCCCGGCGTGCGGAAGGCGTACGTCAGCTCTTGAAAGCGTCCTTGATCTTCTCGCCGGCCTGCTTGAGCTTGGCCACGGACTGGTCCGCGCGGCCCTCGGCCTCGAGCTGCTCGTTATCGGTGGCCCGACCGGTGCCCTCCTTGAGCTTGCCGGCCGCGTCCTCGGTGGCGTTGTTGATCTTGTCGTCGATACCCATTGCCAACCTCCATTGCGAGCGTCGCTACGCCATCAGCAATACCCCCGCCGCCGGCGGCCCAATCATCTCGACGAGAGCCGTCCGTCACACAACGTCGTCGCCGACCGAGCGGAACCGGCGCAGCCGCAGACTGTTGGCCACCACGAAGACCGAGGAGAAGGCCATCGTGGCGCCGGCGATCATAGGGTTGAGCAGCCCGGCGGCGGCCAGCGGCAGGGCCGCGACGTTGTACCCGAAGGCCCAGAACAGGTTGCCCCGGATGATGCCGAGCGTGCGCCGGGACAGCCGGATGGCGTCCACCGCGGCGTTCAGGTCACCTCGGACGAGGGTGAGGTCGGACGCCTCGATCGCCACGTCGGTGCCGGTGCCCATGGCCAGGCCCAGGTCGGCCTGGGCGAGCGCCGGGGCGTCGTTGACCCCGTCGCCGACCACCGCCACCGACCGGCCCTCGGCCTGGAGCCGCTTGACCACGTCGACCTTGCCGGTAGGCAGCACCTCGGCGATCACCTCGGTCACACCCACCTCGGCCGCCACCGCCTGGGCCACGGTGGCGTTGTCCCCGGTCAGCAGGATCGGGGTGAGCCCCAGGGCACGCAGCCGGGTCACGGCGGCCCGGCTGGTCGGCCGGACCACGTCGGCGACCGCGAGCATGCCTCGGGCCCGCCCGTCCCAGCCGGCGAGGATCGCCGTCCGCCCGGCGGCCTCCGCGTCGGTCACCGCCCGCGCAACCTCCGGCGGTACGTCGAGTCCGCGCTCGCGCAGCAGGTGGGGCCGACCGACCAGCACGGCCCGCCCGTCGACGGTGGCGGTCACGCCCAGCCCTTCAAGGTTGGCGAAGCCGCTCACCGGGGGCAGCGCCCCGGCCTCGGCCGCCGCGGCAGCGACCGCCCGGGCGATCGGGTGCTCGGAGGCGGCCTCCACCGCGCCGGCGAGCCGGAGCAGCTCTGCGTGCTCCTCCCCGGCCGCCGGCACCACGTCCACCACTGTCATCCGGCCGGTCGTCACGGTGCCGGTCTTGTCCAGCACCACCGTGTCCACCCGCCGGGTCGACTCCAACACCTCCGGCCCCTTGATCAGCACACCGAGCTGCGCGCCCCGACCGGTGCCCACCAGCAGCGCGGTCGGCGTAGCCAGACCCAACGCGCAGGGGCAGGCGATGATCAGCACGGCCACCGCGGCGGTGAACGCGGCGGTCGGCCCGGCACCGGTGCCGAGCCACCAGCCGAGAGTGCCCACGGCCAGCGTGATGACGATCGGCACGAAGACACCGGAGATCCGGTCGGCCAACCGCTGCACGGCCGCCTTGCCGCTCTGCGCCTGCTCGACCAGCTCGGCCATCCGAGCGAGCTGGGTGTCCGCGCCGACCCGGGTGGCCGTGACGACCAGCCGGCCGGCCGTGTTGATCGTGGCGCCGACCACAGCGTCACCGGGACCGACCTCGACCGGCACCGACTCGCCGGTGAGCATGCTGGCGTCGACGGCGGAGGTGCCCTCGTCGACCACCCCGTCGGTGGCGATCTTTTCCCCGGGGCGGACCACGAACCGGTCACCGACGGCGAGTCGGTCCACCGGGATGCGGGTCTCCACCCCGTCGCGCAGCACCGCCACATCCTTGGCGCCGAGGTCGAGCAGGGCGCGCAGGGCTGCGCCGGCGGTCCGCTTCGATCGGGCCTCGAAGTAGCGGCCGGCCAAAAGGAACACGGTCACCCCGGCGGCCGCCTCCAGGTAGATGTTGCCGACGCCGTCGGTGCGGCTGATGGCCAAGCGGAACGGGTGCGTCATGCCGGGCGTGCCGGCGTCGCCGAGGAAGAGCGCCCAGAGCGACCAGCCGAACGCGGCCAGGGTGCCGAGCGAGACCAACGTGTCCATGGTCGCCGCGCCGTGCCGCAGGTTGACCCAGGCGGCACGGTGGAACGGCAGCCCGCCCCAGACCACCACCGGCGCGGCCAGGGTCAGCGACAGCCACTGCCAGTAGTCGAACTGCCAGGCCGGCACCATGGCCAGCAGGACCACCGGCACGCTGAGTGCCGCCGAGACCCAGAGCCGGGTACGCGGACCACGCAGCTCGTCCACCGGCTGCGCGGCCGGCCCGACGGCGGCCGGCGGGGCCGGCAGCACCGCCGAGTAACCGGTCTTCTGCACGGTGTCGATCAGGTCGTCCGGGGTGACGTCGTCGGCGTACCGGACGGTGGCCTTCTCGGTGGCGTAGTTGACGGTCGCGCTCACCCCGTCCATCCGGTTCAGCTTCTTCTCGACCCGGGCCGCGCAGGCGGCACAGGTCATCCCACCGATCGCCAACTCGATGCGATTCGGCGCCTCGGGCAGTGGCCTGTTGCTGGTGGTGGTCATCGTCGCGTCCCGTCAGTTGTGCCCGTGCCCGGGGGCGCCGTGGTCGGCGCTGCCGCTCGGTGCGGGAGCGCCCGGGGTCGGGTCGGCGCCGGCCGGCGTGGTGCCGGCAACGACGGTGAACTCGGCGGTGTGCACCGAACCGTCGTGCCGGAAGTCGAGGTAGAGCCGGTAGCTGCCGGCCGACGGCACCTCGGCGAGGAAGGTGACGGCCGGGCCGGGCCTGGTCCGCCCGTCGCCGGGTGTCCCGTCCGGGTGCACATGCAGGTACGCGAGGTCACCCCGGCGCAGCGCCACCAGGTGCCCGTACGCGCCCAGGTAGGGCTCCAGGTCGGTGACCGGCCGCCCGGCCCGGGTCACGGTGAACGTGAGCGGAGAGGTGCGGCCGGGCTCCGGCGCGCCCGCCAGGGTGACCGTGTAACCGTCGACGGTGGTGCTGGTCGCCGGGGCGGGCAGTGGCCGCTCGGTCAACGCGCCGGGCACGGCCACGTCCACGCCGAGGGTCAGCGGTCGACCCCCGGTGGGGGTGAAGTCGGCGAACGCCCGCCACTGCCCGGGACCGGCCAGCGGGGAGGTGACCCGCCAGGTGCCGTCCGGGCTCAGGTCGGGGTGCACGTGGCGAAAGCCGGAGAGGTCCCGCCGGGCGACGATGAGGTGCATCTGCTTGTCGTGCGCCACGTCGAACCGGGTCACCGGCTGGCCGGACGGACCCCCGATCCGGAAGGCGAACTCGCCGGCCGGGGCGGCGACCGGTTCGAGGGTGTAGCCGCCCTCGGAGACCAGCAGACCACCGGGGATCCGGTCGACGGAATCGTCGCGCTCACCGTGCGCTGCGGTGTCGTGCCGGTTGTCGGCGGACGGGGTCACGGGATCGACCACCCGGCCCATCCCGTACGCCGCGCCGAAGACCGCCGCGAGACCGAGGGCGAAGCCGCCCAGTCTGGTCACCGTGTTCATGGCGGGCCCCGATCAGTCGTCGATGAGGTCGTAGCCGGCCTCGTCGACGGCGGCCCGGACGAGCTCGGCATCCAGTGGCTGGTCGCTGCTGACGGTGACCCGGCCGGCGGCCAGGTCGACCTGGACGTCGTGCACCCCGGGGATGGCGCGCACCTCGGCGCTGACGGAGCTGACGCAGTGCCCGCAGGTCATGCCCTGCACCTGGTACGTCGTGTCGACCATCGGCCTGTCTCCCTTAACCGTCTCGGAACCCATACCCCCTAGGGGTACTGCGAGAACGTTACCATACCCCCCAGGGGTAGGTTATTCTGATCGGCATGACCACTCCCACGCCGATCCGCGGGTACACCGCCAGCAAGGACCAGTTGCTCGCGCGCCTGCGCCGTGTCGAGGGCCAGGTCCGGGGCATCGAGAAGATGGTCGACGAGGACCGCTACTGCATCGACGTGCTCACCCAGATCTCCGCGATCCAGGCCGCTCTCGACAAGGTCGCCCTGGGGCTGCTCGACGGGCACGCCCGGCACTGCATGCATGAGGGTGCGGCCGAGGGCCGGGCCGACGAGATGGCCTCCGAGATGATGGCGGCCGTCGGCCGGCTGATGAAGCGCGGCTGACAGCACGACACTCCGCCACGACCTGCGTCCCCGGGTCGGGCTGGTTAGCATTTCCCACGATGGCCCCCAAATCCACCTGCCCGGTCGGGCGGCGACGACCAGGCCGGGCACTCACCGTCCGTCAGCGGCAGGTCGCCGACCAGCGATCTGCCGCAACCTTCGCCGCATTCCCGCGACGGCGGTGAACCGACCGGCCTGCCGGCACGTACCCCGCACTGGATCGTTGGGAGTCACGCATTGGGTTCCGACCATGGCCGTACCGCTCCGCCCGCCCCACCCGGGGTCCGGCGGATCCTCGTCGCAACGGTGGTGCCCCTCTTCATCGCCACCGTGCTCGCCGCCGTGGTGCTCTGGCCACGAGGTGGCGCGGCACCGAGCGACGGCGGCGCCGACGTGCCGCGCCACCACGGCACGGCCGTCCGGGTGGTCACCGTGCCCTGCCCACCGACACCACCGGGCACCGAGGGCACCCCGGGCGCCGGAGCCGGGCCGTGCGGCACGATCACCGTCCGGGTGGACGACGGGCCGGCGGCCGGCCAGCAGGTCGACACGCCGGTGCCGGACGGCCCCGGCGCCCCGCGAATCGAAGCCGGCGACGACGTCATCCTGGTCGAGCTGACCGATCCGACCGATCCCACCGCCAGCACCTGGCACATCGCCGAGCATCAGCGCGGTACGCCGCTGGTGTGGCTGGCGGTGGTCTTCGCGGCCGCGATCGTCGCGTTCGGCCGCTGGCGGGGCCTGGCCGCGCTGGGCGGTCTGGCCGCCAGCTTCGCCATCCTGCTCACCTTCGTGCTGCCGGGTATCGCCGCCGGTCGGTCGCCCCTGCTGGTGGCGGTGGTCGGGGCCGCCCTGATCATGTTCGTGGTGCTGTACCTGACGCACGGCGTCACCGCGCAGACCTCGGTCGCGGTGCTCGGCACCCTGGGCAGCCTCGTGCTGACGGGCGTCCTCGGCACCGTCGCCACCGCGGCCACCCACCTCACCGGCTTCGGCAGCGAGGACGCCACCACGCTGTCGATGTTCCAGGCCAACGTCGACCTGCACGGCCTACTTCTCGCCGGGATCATCATCGGCTCGCTCGGTGTGCTCGACGACGTGACAGTCACCCAGGCGGCCACCGTCACCGAGCTGGCGAACGCCAACCCCGGGCTGACCCGGCTCCAGCTCTACCGGGCAGCCACCCGGGTCGGCCGGGCGCACATCGCCTCCACGGTCAACACCATCGTGCTGGCGTACGCCGGCGCCTCGCTGCCGCTACTGCTCCTGCTCACCGCCGATTCGCGGCCGGTCGCGCAGATCCTGACCAGCGAGTTCCTCGCGCAGGAGATCGTCCGCAGCATCGTGGCCACGCTCGGCCTGATCGCTGCCGTCCCGCTGACCACCGGGCTGGCCGCGGTGGTGGCCGCTGCCGGCCGGCCCGGCGACACGCCGACGGTCGAGGCCCCCGCCGGGCCGTCCCGGGCGGAGGCACTGGCCGCACTGAGTTCACCGCGCGCGGGTCGGTCCGACCCGGCCCGGTCCACACCCCCCGCCACCGCCATCGACGCGTGGCCAGACCCGGACAGGAGCACGGAGACGGCATGGTGACACTCCTCAGTGTGACGAGGTGGGGCATTCGCCCTGAGAACCGCGTCACTGGTCACGCAGCGCCATGGCGAAATGACGCTTTTAGTCGGCATCTGGACGTAGCTCAGGCGAAGGACTCTCGGGTAACCTCACTGCCGGTCACCGCCGAAGGCGCGAAGCGGCGCCTGCGGTGCCACCGCCCAATCGCCGCACGGCGAGCCGGGGACCCAGGCACGTGGGGTGAATCCGCGTCAGCGGTAGGGGCCACTTCCGCCCCGAACCCGTCAGCTAACCCGGTCGGCGGTCGACGGAAGGGAACACTGTGACGGCACCCCTACGCCGCTGGTCGACACCCGTGGTGGCCGTGATCGCCGCATTGACCGTGCTCGTCGGCCCCCTCCCGGCGCACGCCGCCCCGGCGACTCCGACGCCGTCCGGGCACGAGGAGGACGGCGAGCCCCAACTGCTCACCGACGTCATCGAGAAGACCAACCGCGAATACTCGGCGGCCAAGTCCAAGCTCGACAAGTCCAAGCGCAGGCAGGTGGAGCTGGGCCAGGAGGTGGCGCGCGCCAACGCCGACCTGGCCGCGTTGGCCCCACAGGTCGGGCAGATCGCCGCCCAGTCGTACCGGACGGGCCGGATCGGCGCCCTCGCGATGCTGCTGGAGAGCGACGCCCCTGACTCGTTCGTCCAGCGCGCCGCGGTGCTCGACGAGATGAACATGGTCAACGAGAAGAAGCTCTCCGAGGTCAACACCGTCAAGCAGCGCGCCGAGCAGGCCAAGCTGGCCCTCGACACGGAGGTCCGCGAGCAGCAGAAGCAGGCCGCCGTGATGGCCAAGCAGAAGTACGAAGCGGACAAGGCGCTCTCGCTGGTCGGCGGCAAGGGCTTCACCGGCGGTCTGGTGTCGGCCACCTCGCCGGTCGCCAAGATCGGCCCGGGCCGCACCGCCGACGGGGACTGGAAGTCCGAGTCGTGCAGCGAGAAGGACCCGACCACCTCCGGCTGCGTCACTCCCCGCACGCTGCACGCGTACAAGGAGGTCAAACGGGCCGGCTTCAACCGGTTCGTCGGCTGCTACCGCTCCGGCGGGCCGTGGGAGCACCCGAAGGGCCGCGCCTGCGACTGGTCGCTGCAGAAGAGCGGCTTCGCCCCGTGGCACAACGACGACACCCGGATGTACGGCAACAACGTCGCCGCGTTCCTCATCCGCAACGCCGATCGACTCGGCATCTACTACGTGATCTGGAACCGACAGATCTGGTTCCCGGCGACCGGCTGGAAGTCGTACAGCGGACCGTCGAACCACACCGACCACGTACACATGTCGCTGCTCTGACCCGCACGCTCCGTCGAGGGCCGTCCCGCTTCGCGCGGGGCGGCCCTCGCCGCGTCAGGCGGCGGCGTGCGCGGCCGGGTCGGTGGAACCGGTCAGTACGTCGAGCGGAGCGGCACCGGCCGGTACGGCGGTCACCGGGCGCACCACGCCAGCGGCGAGCCGGTACGACACCCCCACCACGGCACAGCGCCCCTGCGCCACCTCGGCGGCCAGCACGGGCGACTGACCGAGCAGCGTCTCGACGGTCTGCGCGATGTGGACGTCGACGATGCCGTCGATGTCGTCCACCCCCTCGGCGGCGGCCCGCCGCAGGCTGGGCAGTACGGCGTCGACCACCGCACGGAGATGCCCGGGGGGCATGGTGCCGGTGGCGTCGGACTCCCGGGCAGCCTGCACGGCGCCGCACGAATCGTGGCCGAGCACCACCACCAGCGGGGTGCCGAGCACGGTCACCGCGTACTCGACGCTGCCCAGCACCTCGGGGCCGGCGGTGTGCCCGGCCGTGCGGACCACGAACAGGTCACCCAGACCGCGGTCGAAGATGATCTCGGCAGCCAGTCGGGAGTCGGAGCAGCCGACGATCACCGCGAACGGGTGCTGTCCGTCGGCCACCGCTGCCCGGTGCCCGGCGTCCTGGTTGGGGTGGTGCGGGGCGCCGCTGACGAAGCGCTGGTTGCCGGCGGCCAGCTCGGCGTACGCGCGGGCCGGATTGGCCGGCACCGACACGGAGTCGGTGGTGCGCTGCGGACCTGGCTGACCGTCGGGCGTACCGGGAAGACTCATCCCGCACCTCGTCTCGTTACGTTTGGCCTGCTCAGCCGCATGGTCAACTGGGTCGGCGGCGGGCGCTGACCCGGCTCCACGGTCACACGCACCGCAAGATGCGTCAAGATATGCGTGATTTAGATTTCATACGTTGGCCCCGCCGGTCCGCCGGCAGCGCCCGACAGGGCAGGGCGGGAACCGGAGAGGCGGTGCCACGATGGCGAGCACGGCGACGGGCGGCAGCGACACCGGCGGTGGCCGGAACTGGACGTTCCTCACCAACCACGGGCACGTCCTGTTGGCCATCGCCCGCGACCCCACGGCTCGGCTGCGCGACGTCGCGGCCGAGGTCGGCGTGACCGAGCGGGCCGCGCAGGCGATCGTCGCCGACCTGGAGGCGGGCGGCTACCTGCACCGCACCCGGGTGGGGCGGCGAAACGAATACACGCTCAACCCGGCCGGCCGGTTCCGGCACCCCGCCGAGGACGACCGCGAGGTCGGCGATCTGCTCGCGCTCTTCGCCGAGACGCCCGAGGACCAGGCGGCCCGCCGGTCCTGATCGCCGTCGTCCGGGCCGATGCCCGTCGGGGCACGGCGGTAATCTCTGAGGGTGCGCGAATGCCTGCCGTTGAGCGCGACCACCCCGACCCGCCGCCCAATCCGGACTGTCCTCAGTGGGGCGCTGGCCGCCCTGCTCGGCGCTGCCGTGGTGGGCCCCTCTCCAGCGGTCGCGGCACCGCCCACCTGCGGGCCGACCGGCGGCAGCGCCCCGGTCGAAACGCCGTGGGCGCTGCGCCGACTGGAGCCGTCCGCCGCCTGGCCGTTGACCCGGGGCACCGGGATCACGGTCGCGGTGATCGACTCCGGGGTCTCCGCCATCCACCCGCTGCTCAAGGGGCAGGTGCTCGAGGGCAAGGACTTCAACAACCTGCCCGCCCACCAGGGCCAGTGTGACCAGGCTGGGCACGGCACGCTGGTGGCCGGGATCATCGCTGGCAAGGAGGGCACCGGCGCGCCGTTCAGCGGCATCGCACCGGCGGCCCGGATCCTGCCGATCCGGGTGCTGCCCAGCATCAAGGGCACCAACGACGAGGGTCTACCCGGGGAGATCGCCAGGGCCATCGACTATGCGGTCGACAACGGCGCCGATGTGATCAACCTGTCCCTGGTGACCGAAAACCGCCCCCAGCTCGCGACGGCCGTCGAGCGCGCGCTCGCCAAGCGGGTGGTGCTGGTCGCCGCCGCCGGTAACCGGGGGGAGTCGCAGCAGGACCGGACGGCCTACCCGGCCGCCTACCCCGGGGTCATCGCGGTCGCCGGTGTCGACGAGCAGGGCGGCCACGTGGACAGCTCGGTCAGCGGTGGCTATGTCGACATCGCCGCGCCGGGGTTGAACATCGTCGGCCCGGCACCCGCCGGGCCCGGCTACCTCGCTGAGCCGACGGGCGGCACCAGCTTCGCCTCGGCGTACGTCTCGGGGGTGGTCGCGCTGGTTCGCGCCGCCCACCCGGATCTCACTCCACAGGAGATCGCCGACCGCATCGAGCGCACGGCCGACAACCCGCCGGAGGGGCACAACGCGGAGCTCGGTTACGGCGTCGTCAACCCGTACCGGGCGGTGACGAGCCTGCTGGGCACCCGTACCAACCCGCCCGCCGGCCTACTCCCGGCACCGACCGGGCCGGACGACCCCCTGAGCTGGCAGCGCACCGCCGCGATCTGGACGGCCGCGATCGGCGGCCTGCTGGCCGCGTTGTTGCTGGCCGCCCGACCGATCATCATGCGGGGCCGCCGCCGCGGTTGGCGCCCGGGCCGGCGCACCGACTCACCCGTCGCCGGCTGACCGACAGCCCGGTTTCCGGGTCGCAAACGCGCGCACCACGACGCCGGCCGGTCAGAGCCGTCGGCGTCGTGGTGCGCGAACGATCAGCGCAGGATGCCGGGGGTGCCGTCGCCGTCGGCGCCCCAGACGTCCTCGTCCTCCTCCAGCCAGGTGTTGCGGGCCGACTCCTCCTCGGCGCCGTACCCCGCACCGGCGCCCATCCCGGCCATTCCACCGGCACCCCGGGCTCCCGCGCCCCGGGCTCCGGCCCCGGCACCCGCTGCACCGCGACCGGTGCCGCCACGGCCGGCACCGGCACCGCCAGCGACGCCGCCCATGCCGGGCGCCATGCCGCCGCCCAGCTTGCCGCCCGCGCCGCCGACGCGGCCACCGCCCCGGCCGCCACCGCGACCGGCGCCTGCGGCGCCGCCGCCCATCATCGGGCCCATGTTCGGGGAGACCGGCCGGCCGAGTGCGCCGCCGCCTGCGAGCATCCCGGCGCCGCCGCCGCCACCGCCGGCGCTGCCCAGGCCGCCACCGCTGCCGAGACCGCCGGCGCCACCCAGGCCGGAGGAGCCCAGGCCGCCGGAGCCGAGACCGGGCGTGCTGCCACCCCCGGCACCCGCCAGGCCGCTGCTGTATTCGTCGTCCAGACCGCCGCCGGTCGTGCCCGGGTAGCTACCGCTGCCGGAGTCGTACCCGCCCGAGAGGTCCGGATGCGCGCCGGAGCCGCCGGACAGGCCGCCGGTGTCCGGGACGCCGGTCGAGCCGATGGAGGGCTTCGCACCCAGCTCACCGACGGAGGGGTTCCCGCCGATGTCCGGCACCTTGCCGCCCCCGCCACCACCACCGCCGCCGCCCTTGTCCAGATTCGGAATCTGCTGCGTCGGGTCCTTGACGCCGTACGGGCTTGCTTCACCCGGCGTGCCCGGGGCGATGTTCTGGTAGTCGCCGTTGACCCGCTGGAAGACGCCGGCTGCCTCCTCGGACCGGTCATTGATCCAGTCCGCGATCGCGGTCACCGGGTCGAGCCAGCCGAGGAAGTCCGGTCCCACCTTCGCCTCGAAGAAGCCGACGCCGAGGGTCAACTTGGCGTTGCGCGCCTCCAGCACGTCGTTGACGCAGGTCGCCGGGATCGGGAAGTCCTGCTGAGCGGCGGTCAGTTTGTCGGCGGCGCCCTTGAGTGACTGGACGATGCCGCTGCCTTCCTCGGTGTCCGCGACGATCTTCCCGGTGTCCTTGGCGATCTGCTCGACGTGGCCCTTGAACGCCTCGTACGCCGGGCCCTTCCAGACCGTGCCCAGATCCTTGATGTTGGTGTCGAGACTCTGCTTGACGTTGTTGAGGTTCTTGATCAGCTGTTCCCAGCCGAGCGCCGCGCTCGTCACATCGCCCGGCCGACCGTCGATGACGACCTTCTGGCACATCTCTTCCCAGCTCAGGCCCATCTGCCGTCCTCCCCGTTCTAACGGCCGTCGCCGTTGCCGGCCACGTCGCCAAAGACCCGCTGCATGTCGGCGGCGGACATCCTGTTCTGCTCTTCCGCCGTTTCGTAGTTCTGCTTGACCTGGCGCAATGCCTCGGCCGCGTCGTACAGGCTCTCGGACAACCGCCGCACGCCGGCCTCGGTGGTCTGGTAGAGCCCCTGGTGCTTGGCGGCCAACCGGGTGGCCCAGTCGAACCCGCCGAGCGGGCTCGGCTGGCCGGCAACCGCGCCCGCACCGCCGGCCGCCGCGCCGCCCATCAGGTCCTGGATGTCGACCATGTCGTACGAGAGCTTGTTCAGGTACGCCGCGTGGGTCTCCAGCCAGGTGATGGCCGAATCCAGGCTGGACGCGTCCCATTCGGTCTTGACGCCGGCTTCGCCCGGAGCGGTTACCAGGCCGTCCGGCGTCGCGGCGTGGTTGACGTTGTCGACCTCGAAGCCGGTCACGGCCAGCCCCGGCGTCGGAACCGCCCCTGCGGGGATCGGGATGTAGAGATTGTCGTTCACGTACCGTTCCGGCTGCGTGGTCCTGTCGTCCGTCATCGGTCCCCTCCCCGAAACCCTGACTGGTGGTCTGCGCTTACTGCTGCTGCGGGCCGGGCGGCGGCGGGATCTGCCCCGTGCCACCACCTGGCCAAGCGGACCCGGCCGGCGGCGGCGCGGGTTGAGCCGGCGGGTAACCCGGCGTGGGCTGACCCGCCGACGGCGGATAGCCCGGCGGTGGGTACCCCGGCGTGGGCTGCCCCGGCGGCGGGTACCCGGGTGCGGGCTGGCCCGGCGGCGGCCCGTACCCGGGAACGGGCTGGCCCGGCGGCGGGCCGTACCCGGGAACGGGCTGGCCCGGCGGCGGCCCGTAGCCGGAGACGGACTGGCCTGGCGGAACGGGCCCCGCCGGTGTCGGCCAACCTGCCGGAGCGGCGGGCCAGCCCGGCGGCGGCGTGCCCGTGGGGCCGGCGACGGCTGCGCGCCGCTTGCGACGGCGCAGCACCACCAGCAGGATGATCAGCGCGATGATCGGAACGGCCAGGCAGAGGCCCACCTGGACGATGGCACCGGCCTTGTTGGTCACGCCGAACTCGACCGCCGGCCCGTCGTCGTCGCCGGGCCGGGCAGCGCCGGGCCGGGTCGGGCTCGCCGCTGCCCCTTCCAGCAGCGGGTTCGCCGTCACCGCCGGCACCGAGCGGCTCAGCGCGGCGAGCGGGTCGATGACGCCGAAGCCGTACTGCGGGTCCCGACCGTTCGGCCCGGCATCGCGGGCGGTCTTGATGAGCCGGTTGACGACATTGGCAGCGTCGAGCTGCGGATATTTCGCGCGAACCAGCGCCACGACCCCGGAGACGATGGCGGCCGACCTGCTGGTGCCGCTGGACACCGTGTAGCCGTTGGGCGAGACCGCCTTGGGAGACGGAGCGATGATGTTTTCCATCGGTGCGGCCAGCACCGTCTCGGGACCCTGCGCCGACCCGGTGAAGAAGCTGCCCCGCTTACTGAGCCCGGAGACGGCGATGACGCCGGGAATGTTGGCGGGCGGAATCACCTGCCGGTCACCCTGCTCGACGTTGCCCGCGGAGGCCACCACCACGGCATCCTTGCTGAACGCGTACTGGATGGCGTCCACCAGGCCGGGGGCGGCCGGCCCCCCGTCTTCGCTGCCCAGCGAGAGGTTGATGACATCGGCGCCGTTGTCCGCGGCCCATCGGATCGCCAGGACCAGGTCGTCGCCGTTGAAGCGGGCTCCCATCGAGACCGGAAGGATCTTCGCGGCCGGCGCGATGCCCAGTTCCCGCTGCGCGCCACCACCACGGCCAGCGACCACGCCGGCCATCGACGTGCCGTGCCCCTTTTCCAGGTCGTCGTCACGCCGGCCGTCCGGGGCGGACGCGGCGTTCACCCCGTGCCCGGCCAGCACCTGGCCTTTCAGGTCGGGATGGTTGGCGTCCACGCCGCCGTCGATGATCGCGACGACGACGCCCTTGCCCTGAGTGGTCTTGTGCGCCTGGGGGATCTTGAGCGAATCGAGATACCACTGCAGGCTACGGACCGTGTCCGCCGCGTGGGCCGGTGCCGGCACCACCGCGCTGGTCAGCGCCGCGCACAGCGCGAACGCAGCCGCAGCGGTGACCCGAGCCGATCGGAATGGCTTCCCCGTACGCATCGCTCTCCCACTACCTGTGCCGACGCCAACGCAATGCGGCTCCGGTCCGGTCGAACCGGACCGGAGCCGCACCGGTGATTGTCTCAGCCCCACACCTTGGAGTTGCTCATCTCGGTGGAGACGTAGTTCTCCTTGGCGATGCCGACGGCACCACCGATCTCGTTCAGGACGCGGTTGATGTCCCGGACCGACGTGTCCCACTTGGCCTGGTGCTGCTCGTAGGCCGCCCGGTCCTCGCCGTCCCACTGGAGCTTGGACAGCATCGACCGCAGCGTGTCGAGCTTCTCGTCGATGGTCTTCGAGATGGCCTGCATCTGCTGGTTGCTGCTCTCGAGGACCGCGTAGTCAACCTTGATCGTCACGACTTCCTCCTCTGCTGGCTACGGATCACGGGTTGAGAGCAGAGTGGAACTTGTCCAGCATCTGCTGCTGCTCTTCGTCGTTGACCTGGTGCGTCGTACCCGACTTGTCGAGCAGGTCAGCAATGCTGTCCATCGCCGTCAGCAGGTTGACAGTGTCCTCGTTCCAGCGCTGCATCAGCGACTGGAAGCCCGTGGACGCCTGGCCCTTCCACGCCATGGCCAGGTCGTCGACCACGTTCCACAGCTTCTTGAGCTCGCCGTCGACCTCGCTACGCGTGGACCGCACGTCACTCGCGGCGGTATGCAGAGTCGCAGCTTCGACCTCGAACGCCATGCTTCACACCCTTCCGTCATGTTGTGGTGGCGGCTTCGCCGCACCCCTCCCCCGCGGCAAGGCAGCAACACCCCACCGACGGACACTCCAGTGAAGACGGTAACCGAACCAGTCCAGCTCCCGCAGCCCTGACCCGGAGTGTTCATGGATAGTGGTGAATCGGGTGAGTCCGACTCCGTCAGGAGGGCTCGGACCACGCGGTCTGGATCAGCTGCTGGCCGTCACGGCGGCGGACGAGAGTGCCCCGGCCGGGCGGCTGCGGGCTCGGCCGCAGCGTGCCGAAGACCGCACCCTCCTCCCGGTTGCCGGACATCAGCAGACCTGGCGAATCCAGCTCACGGAGCCGCTGCAGCACCGGCTCGTAGAGCGCCCGGGAGATGCCGCCGACCCGGCGGGTGATGATCAGGTGCAGCCCGATGTCGCGGGCCTGCGGCAACAGCTCGTGCAGGGCGCTGAGCGGGTTGCTGCCGCCGGAGGCGACCAGGTCGTAGTCGTCCACCAGGATGTACAGGTCCGGGCCTTTCCACCAGCTGCGGTCGCGCAGCTGGGCGGTGGTCACGTCCGGTCCGGGCAGCCGGTTGTTCAGAGCACTGCGGATCGAGCCGAGCCCCTGGGCGAACGCCTGGTTGGACGGGGCGTAGTCCAGCAGGTGGTCGCCTTCCACCGCGCCCAGCAGTCCACGCCGGTAGTCGGCGATCACCAGCCGGGCCTGGGCCGGCGTGTACCGCTCGGTGATGCCTCGGGCGATCAGCCGCAGCAGGTTGGTCTTGCCGCACTCGGCGTCGCCGAAGACCGTCAGGTGCGGCTCGTTGGCCAGGTCCAGGTAGACCGGCGCGAGCGCCGACTCATTGACGCCGACCGGCAGGCCGGGCGCCGACCGGTCGATGATCCGGGACAGCTCGGCCACCGGCAGTCGACGCGGCAGCAGCCGTACCTTCGGTGCCGGCCGGCCCGGCCAGTTGCTCGCGACGTGACCAGCCAGGGCGATCGACGCCTCGCTCAGGTCCTCGATGTCCCGACGGCCGTCGATCCGCGAGATGGCGGTGAGGAAGTGCAGCTTGTCCCGGGTCAGACCTCGACCAGGCGACTTCTCCGGGACGTTCGTCGCGGAGCGGCGGTCGATCTCGGATTCGGACGGGTCACCCAGGCGCAGCTCGAGCTTGGTGCCGAGCAGGTCCCGCATGTTGATCCGGACCTCCGCCCAGCGCACCGCCGTGAGCACCACGTGCACACCGAAGCCGAGGCCCCGGTTGGCCAGCGTGGTGATGGTCTGCTCCAGCTCCTCGTAATCCTGGCGCACGGTGTTCCAGCCATCCACCACCAGGAACACGTCGCCGAACGGGTCGTCGGCGAACTCGCCGGCGGCCCGCCGCCGGCGGTAGCTGGCCACCGAGTCGATGCCGTGCTGGGCGAAGCGGGTCTCCCGGTCGTCCAGGACGGCCACCACCTCGGCCACCGTGCGGCGCACCGCCTCGACGTCCCGCCGGCCGGCCACCCCGGCCATGTGCGGCAGCCGCTCCAGGCTGCGCAGCGCGCCACCGCCGAAGTCCAGGCAGAAGAACTGCACCTCACGGGGCGTGTGGGTGAGTGCCAGCGAGGCGAGCAGTGAGCGCAGCATGGTGCTCTTGCCGCTGAGCGAACGGCCGACGATCACCACGTTGCCGCCGGCCCCGGCCAGCTCGACCATCATCGGGTCGCGGCGCTGCTCGTAGGGGCGGTCCACCACGCCGACCGGCACCGTGAGGCGCCCCCGGCCCGGCCAGGACGCGGTGCACAGCCCGTAGGTCGGATCGACAGCCAGTGGGCCGAGCAGCTCGCCCAGGCCCGGCGGATCGGCCAGCGGCGGCAGCCACACCTGGTGCGCGGGCCGGCCCCGGCCCTTGAGCTGGTCGATCAGCACGTCGAGCATCGCCACGGCCTTGCCGTCGCCCGGCTGCTCCGGCTCGGGGGTGGTCTGCACCGGCAGCAGTGGGGCCTGCTCGGGCATGAAGTCGAGGCCGTACGGCACGATCCGGCGCTGCACCAGGGCCTGCGACGCGGACGCCTGCTGCCCCGGCGCCCGGTACGGCCCCGAGACGTACGCGGCGCGGAACCGCAGCATCGTGCTGGTGTCCGTCTTCAGGTAGCCGTGCCCCGGCGCGTTCGGCAGCTCGTACGCGTCCGGCACGCCGAGCACGATCCGGCTCTCCACCGCCGAGAAGGTACGCAGGCCGATCCGGTACGACAGGTGGGTGTCCAGGCCGCGGAGCTTGCCCTCCTCCAGCCGCTGACTGGCCAGCAGCAGGTGCACACCCAGCGACCGGCCCAGTCGGCCGATCATCACGAACAGGTCGATGAAGTCGGGCTTGGCGGCGAGCAGTTCGCTGAACTCGTCACAGATGATCAGCAGGCTGGGCATCGGCGCCAGCGGCTCGCCGGCCGCCCGGGCCTTCTCGTACTCGAAGCGGGAGACATAGTTGCCGGCCGCGCGGAGCAGCTCCTGTCGGCGCACCATCTCGCCAGCGAGCGCGTCCCGCATACGGTCGACCAGCGGCAGCTCGTCGGCCAGGTTGGTGATCACCGCGCTGGTGTGCGGCAGCGCCTCCAGCGAGGCGAACGTCGCGCCACCCTTGAAGTCGACCAGGACGAAGTTCAGCTCCTCCGACGAGTGGGTCACCGCCAGCGCGGCCACCACCGTACGGAGAAGTTCGCTCTTGCCGGACCCGGTCGCGCCGATGACCAGGCCGTGCGGGCCCATGCCCTCGTGTGCCGACTCCTTGAAGTCCAGGTCGACGATGTTGCCGTCCGGACCGACACCGAGTGGGATCCGCAATCGGTCGCGGTGGCCCCGCGGGCGCCAGGTCTGGTGCACGTCCACCGCGGCGGCGTCGCCCACGCCGAGCAGGTCGGGTAGCTCGGTGCTGCGGGCCAGCGGCTCCTCGCTGCTGGCCTGCTGCTGGGAGAGCCGGAAGGGTGCGATCTGCCGGGCCAGCCCCTCGGCGGCCTCGGCGGTCAGCCGGTCCGGCTGACCCAGCCGGGACGACGAGCTGCCCCGGACCAGGTCGAGGTTGGTGCCGTCGCCCACGTCGAGGCAGAGCAGCCAGCGGCCGGCGTCGCGCGGCACCGTCCCGGAGAGGTCGATCAGGGTGGTGCCGAGCAGACCCTGGCCCACCAGCTGGCACGTCGGCGCGATCTCACCGCCGTCGAGCACCACGACCAGGTGCGGAGCGGTGGTCAACGGCTTGGCCTCGGCGGCGAACCGGGGCCGCCCAGCCAGCTCGCCGGCGAGGGACTCCTCGGCCTCGGCCAGGCTGGCGAAGACGAGCCGGCGGGCACCGGCGGCGTCCGTACGGCCACTGTGGTGCGCGTGTGGCAGCCACTTCACCCAGTCCCACGCGGACTGCCGGTCGGGCGCGGCAACCACCGCGAACACCAGGTCGTCCGGGGCGTGGAAGGTGGCCAGCTGACCCAGCGCGGCCCGGGTCAGATCGAGCACCGGCTCGCGGTCACCGCGCAGCACCACCCGGCTGAACGCCCGCACCGACAGCGCGGTCGGCAGGTCCGGGACGGTGGAGTGCGCGCGGACGAACCGGCGCAGCGCGATGGCGCTCATCGGCTCAAGGTCCTCGACCGGCTTCGTCTCCGGCGGAACGATCTCGACCGCGAGCCGCTGCGGCCCGAGCGCGATCCGGGTCTCACCGAAGTCGTCCTCGGTGATCCGTCGCTCCCAGAGCCGCCGGGAGGCCGCGATCGACCAGAGCGCGTCGGGCTCGGGGTGCCGCCAGGCCATCGCCGCCCGCTGCTGCCCCGCCGCGCGCCGGGTGCGCTTGCGCATCTGCGCCAGGTAACGCATGTAGTCGCGGCGGTCGGCGTTCAACTCGGCCTTGTCGTTCCCGCCGTTGCTCAGCGAGCCGATCGCCATGCCGAGCATCGACACGCCGAACAGACCGCCGGCGACGTACGTCATCATGCCGCCGCCCCGGCCGGCGTAGAGGAAGGCCATCGCGCCCACGCCGCAGACCATCGGCAGGATCATGAGTAGCTGCCCCATGCCTCGGGGCGTCTGCTCGGGCAGCTCAGGCGGTGACTCCAGCAGCACCTCGCCGCGCGGCAAGGCCGGCCCCGGCTGACGCGGGAGTCGGCGGAACACCACCGTGCTCACGGCTGTCTCCTCCCCAGAAGCGGCCCTTTTGACGTGCCGCCGCGGACCGGAGTCCTCGGGTGGGCATCGTACGTGCCCGTCATCGTAGGTAATCTCCCGTGGGCGCGGTGCACCCGCTCCGCGCGGCACGGCGGCCCGCTGATCGCAGAAGGACACCAGGAGGCCACAGTGGCGACGAAAACGGCGACCGGTGGTCTGAGCCGGATCACCATCGTGGCACCCCGTACCCGAATGGATCTGGCGCTGCCGTCGGACGTGCCGATGGCCGACCTGCTGCCCACTCTGCTGCGCTACGCCGGCGAGGACCTCGCCGACGACGGCGTGCGGCACGGCGGCTGGGCACTGTCCAGGTTGGGCGGTGCGCCGCTGGACGGCGGCCGTACCGCCGGTCAGCTCGGCGTCCGTGACGGTGAGGTGCTCTACTTCAACCCCCGGTCCGCGGCCGCACCGGAGATCGTCTTCGACGACGTGGTGGACGCCGTCGCCACCGCGACCAACCAGCGCCCCGGCGCGTGGCAGGTCGGGGCGACCCGTTCCTTCGCGGTCCTGTTCGCCGCGGTGGCGCTCGGTGTCGGCGCGCTGGCGGCGCTCTTCGCCGGGCCGCCGCATCTGCCCGGCGCATTGGCCGCCCTGCTGGTCGCGGTGGCGCTGCTGGTCGGCGCGGCGGTGCTGTCCCGGGCCGCCGGCGACAGCCGGACCGGCGCGGTGCTGGCCATGGTCGGCCTGGGGTACTCCGGCACCGCCGGTCTGCTGCTGCTCGCCGGTGACCGGCCGCTGACCGATCTGGCCAGCCCACACGTCCTGCTCGCGGGCACGGCCGTGGTGGTCGGTGGGGCGGTGGCCGCGCTGGCGGTGGGCGACCGGTACCCGCTGTTCTTCGGCGCGATCGGGGTCGGCGCCGCGATCGGCGTGGGCGCGCTGCTCTGCCTGGCCTTCGGGATCGACGCGCCGGCCGCCGCCGCGGTGGTGGCGGCGGTGGCGTTCGGCGCGGTGCCGGCGCTGCCGATGGTGGCCTACCGACTGGCCCGGCTGCCGGTGCCGTCGATCCCCACCGGCCCGGAGGACCTGAAGACCGACAGCGAGTCGGTGGACGGGCGGCACGTGCTCCAGCTCAGTGAGCGTGCCGACCAGTTCCTCACCGGCCTGCTGTGGACCGTGTCGCTGCTGGTCCTCGGCGCGCAACTGGTGCTCGCCGTGGACGGGCGGCTGGCCGCCGTACTCCTCTGCCTGGTGCTGGCCCTGCTCTCCCTGCTGCGGGCCCGCCCGCTGCTGGGCCGGGCCCAGCGCACCCCGGTGCTGCTCGCCGGCACGGTCGGGCTGGGCCTGGCCGCCGCGGCCACCTTCGCCAACGGGTCGCAGCCCGTCCGACTCGGCCTGATCCTCGGCGGGCTGCTGCTGGCCGTGGTCAGCTTGATCTACGGCCTGACCGTCGCCGGCAAGCGCATCTCCCCGGTCTGGGGCCGGCTGCTCGACATCGTCGAGATCATGCTGATCATCTCGCTGGTGCCGCTCGCCGTCTGGGTGTGCGGCCTCTACGGCTGGATCGTCAACCTGCGACCCTGACCGGCCGGTCGCCCGGCCGGTCAGCGGCGCCGGTCAGCGGGGTTGTGGGCGGGCTACGCCGCCCAGAGCGGACGCCACCGGCGCGCTGGCGTAGACGCCGGGGCCGTGCTGCCCGTCCACCGGCCGGGCTGGCGTGCCGGCCCGGCGCGCCACGTCCCGGACAACCTTGACGAGCGCCTCGACGTGGTTGTCCATCGCCGCGACCCGCAACAGCGGCGCCGCCACACGACCGTCCGGTGCCACCGCGGCGGCCACCGTGTGCGACGGCGCGGAGGTCGCGGTGATCGCGTCCACGAGGGGGCCGAGGGGTACGTCCGGTCGGCCCCGCAGAGCCAGGCAGCGGTGCGTCCAGCCGCCGCCACGCAGCCCTCGCCACGTCTCGGCCGGCGGCTCCGACACCAGGTCCAGGCCCGCGGCCGAGACCACGGCCGCGCGCAGCTCGTCGCGCCCCAACGGCCGGTGGGCCAACTCGGCTGCGGTCAGTGCCTTGCCGAGCCGTCCGATGCCGGCGGCCAGCGTCCGGTGTACGCCGGGCAGCCCGCCGCCCCGGCTGACCGCCTCCACCCGGGCGTCGCGGACGGTGAGCCGCAGCGCCACCCAGACGGTCCGGTGCGCTGCCGGTGGCGCACCCGGCGCCGGGTACCAGACCAGGGTGTGCGCGACGACCTGGGCGCGGGAGACCGGCGCGCTGAAGTCGGCGAGCACCCGGAGCGCCCGGTCCACCGTCGACGCCTCCACCGAGCCGACCGCCGCACCGGAGGCAGACTGCAGCGCGACGGCCGCGAACCAGCCCTGGTCGTCCTGCCCGATGCCGAGCCGCGTGCCCCGGTCGGTCAACTCGATGACGCTCAGCTCCGGGGCGAGCGCGGCCAGCCGGGGGTCGGCGGTGGCACCGCCGCTGAGCGCCGCCTCGGCGCGCTCGCGACGGCGGCGCAGCCGCCCGCGCAGCAGCACGTCCTCGAACCACCAGCGGCCACCCCGACGCGCGAAGGCGGCCAGGACGACCAGTGCCGCCACCAGGCCCACCGCGGCGAGCAGCCAGACCGGACCGGCCACGGCCGCCCAGACGGCGACCACGCACAACTCCAACACGACGAGTTGCCCGACCAGCACCGGGCCGAGCCGACCCCGACCCGGCCGGTCGGTCGGCGGCGTGGCCCGCGCCGGGACGTCGGACGGGTTCGTGGCCGCTCGGGCGGGTCGTGCCTGAACCTGCGTCATCGGTGACTGTCCCTTCTGCACGGTACGGCTCTGCGCCGGGTCGGCCGGACGCCGGCCACGGACGGTGGTCCCGAAGAACCGCCGTCGGCCCCTTATCGTAGGGAAGCCCGCGACGGCGCTCCGACCTGATCGTCGCGGAAACACCCCGCCGGAGGTAAGTCATGCGGACCCGCCGCGATCAGGTGCAGGCGTACCGCTTCGTCACCCGCCGGATCGTCTCCGCGTTGCTGTCGGGTGATCCGGAGACCACCAACCTGCCGATGCGCCGCCTCGGCATGGCGGTCTTCGGCAGCGTGATCGCCGCGGCCGTGGTGCTGGGCGGGGTGGGCGCGTACGGGCAGCTGACCGGAAACACCGCTCCGCTGGACGACAAGACGCTGGTGATCGAGCGGGAGACCGGTGCGACGTACGTGTTCGTCGACGGGCAGTTGTACCCGACGCTGAACTACACCTCGGCACGGCTGATCCTGAACGAGGCCGACGCGACGGTCCGGACGATGTCCCAGGCCGCACTCCGGGACCGGCCCCGCGGCCGCACGGTCGGCATCGTCGGGGCGCCGGACGCCCTGCCGGACCGCAAGTCGCTGACCGGTCTGCCCTGGTCGGTCTGCGACGTGCCCGACACGGCCGGCCTGGGCGGCACCAGCACCCGCGTGGTGATCGACCGCGCCCTGCCCGGCGCCACTGCCCTGGGCGACGGCGCGGTGCTCGCCAGCGTGGACGGTCAGCGGTACCTGCTCACCGGCAACGCCCGGCACCAGGTGCTCGGCGGCGAACAGACCAACGCGGCACTCGGCATCTCCGGCACCGTCGCGCTGCCGGTCGGGCAGCAACTGCTCAACGCCGTGCCGGCCGGGCCGCCGCTGCGCAAGCTCTCGCTGCCCGGTGAGGGCGACCGCAGCACGCTGGCCGTACCCGGCGGGTCGGCCACCATCGGTCAGGTGTACCGGGCGGCGGGTCAGCACTACGTGCTGGCGCGCGACGGTCTCGTCTCAGTCAGTGAGATCACCGCGCGACTGATGATCAGCGGCGGCGGTCAGATCACCGACATCACCCCCAACGATGTCGGCCGGCTGTTCGTCGATCGGCGGGTGGAGGAGGAGGGTCTGCCGAAGAAGTTGCCCACCCTGTACCCGGCCCGCTCCGGGCAGACCCTGCTCTGCGCCACGTACCGGGCGGGCGCCGGCGGTGCGCCGCCGACCACCACGCTGGAGGTCCTCGACCGGGTGCCGACCGAGCTGACCACGACCGAGCCGGGCTCGGTGCCGGTCCGGCAGACCGCCCGCGACGGGGTGCGTACGGCCGACGCGGTGCTGCTGCCGGGCGGCAAGGGTGTGCTCGCGCAGGCCGCCTCCGGTGCCGGGACCAGCGGGTCCGGTGCTGCCGGATCGACCATCTACCTGATCACACCCCAGGGCATCCGGTACCCGCTCGGATCGGCCGAGACGATGGCCGTGCTCGGCTACAGCGGGGTCACCCCGCTGGCCGTGCCCGGCTCGCTGCTCTCGCTGATCCCGACCGGGCCCACCCTGTCGCAGGAGGGCGCCCGGGGCTACTTCACGCCGGGTGGATCATCGCCGGCGACCCCTGCGCCGGAGTCCACGCCGTCCGTTCCGTCCAGCAGCGCGCCGGCGACCGGTGGAGCGGGCGGCGGGGTATCGACGGCCACCGACGACTGAGCCGCCGCACGGGTCGCCCTGGATCGCACTGGTGGACTAACCTGAAGGTCGCTGACGGTTGTCAACCAGAACGACGGGGATGTTGCCATGACCGGGCGTACCGAAGTCGACCTGCTGTCCCTTGAGGATTTCCACCAGCACCTCGCGGCGCGGCTGAGTCAGGCCGAGGCGGTGCTGCGCAAGCTCAACACCGAGATGCAGTGCGCTCCTCCGGCGTTGGGCACGTTCACCGACGCCACTGACAACGCACGCCGCTACAGCAAGGTTCACCAGTCCTACGTGGATCAGGCTGAGCGCCTCCGGCAGGCCGTGCAGGCGGCACAGCAGGCGACCAACACGATCCTGACCAATTACCGCACCGCCGAGGCGCGTAACGCGGCCAACTCCTCTGACATCGCCGCCGCTCTGACCGGCGTCGACCGGGCGTTGCAGCCGAAGGGAGACGGGCGTGTCTGAGTACACCCAGCGTTACCAGGGCCACAGCCACCAGGAGCTGTACGACGCGGTTATGGCCGGCAAGCCGGAGCAGATCGACGGCGTGGCTGCCCAGTGGGCCTCGCTCAAGGGCATCCTGGACGGTCTCGGCCGGGAGCTGAGCGGTGACCTCGAGAAGCTCGGCAACACCTGGACGGGTTCGGCCGGTCAGGAGTTCCAGCGGCGGCTGACGCTGATCGTCGACCACGCCGGGGCTCTGGGCGACGGGATGGCCGGCATCAAGCAGGGCCTGACCATGATGGCGGGCCAACTGCGCACCGCCCACAAGCAGGCCGAGAGCCCGGAAAAGACCGACGACAACGACGCCGCGATCTCCGGCGCGCTCAAGGGCGGCGCGACCTTCGGTGTGCCCGGCGCCATCGTCGGGGGCCTGCTGGGTCACCAGCAGGACAAGGCTGAGCAGGAGAAGGCCCACCAGCGGATGGTCAACGTGGTGGCCGAGCTGGCCTCCGGTTACGACCTCTCCGCCTACGACCGGGTGGTCAACCCGCCCCCGCCGGATCCGGACACGCCGAGCACGGCCCGCACCGACCCGACGACGCCGCGCAGCGTTCCGACCACCGCCGCGACGCACGACGCACCCAACGCGACCCGCAGCACCGCGCACACCGGCGGCGCGACCATCTCGACGCCCGAGCACGTCAACCCACCGCCGACGACCGGCGACGGGTCCGGCTCCGGCTCCGGCCAGGGCGGCGCGGGCACGCCGGCGGTGGAGATCGTCGGCGGCACCGGCACCGGCACCGGCACCGGCACCGAGGGCGGCACGTCGCTCGCTGGCGCGGATCCGCTGGTCGGCGGCGCCCTGGTGGCCGGCGGATCGGCGGGGTTGATCGGCCTGTCCGGGGCGACCACCGCGACCGCCAGCGCCGGCCCAGGTCTGCTCTTCGGCGCGTCCGGTGGGGCGCCGGCCGGCGGGGTGTTGCGCACCTCCACGCTCGCCGCCTCGCCGGGCGGCACGCCCACCGCCGCCCGACCCGCCGCCAGCCCGGCACCGGCCGAGAGTCGTGCCGCCAGCGGGGTCGGGCGCGGCATCGACGGCCGACGCGGCGAGACCGCCAACCGGGCAGCCGCAGGCAACGCACGGCCGGGTGCCGGTGGCGCCGCCAACCGGCCGGGGGTGCTCGGCGGGCACGGTCGACCTGAGGACGACGAGTCCGACGAGCGGCTGACCTGGCTGACCGAGGACGAGATGGTGTGGCGCGACCGCGGGGACGCGGCGCCACCGGTGCTCGGCAGCGCCGACTGACCCGGCGCCGCTTCGGCACCAGGGGCGGTCGAACGCTTCTCCGCATTTGGCCCCGACCGGATCAGTCCGGTCGGGGCCGCGGCGTTTCCCAGGTCAGATTGTTCGTCCACTGTGCATCTCGTGGTGCCGGTCACGTCCAACCCGGCCATCGCCGTGCTGCGCCGAGCCGGGTCTGGCGCTAGGTTGGTCGGGTGTCCACCGCAGCGTCCGCCCGCCCAGCCCGGTGGGCTGTGCTGCGGTCACTGCGGGAGCTGACCCGACTGGCGGTCACCGCGCTCGTGCTCGCGG
This sequence comes from Micromonospora sp. CPCC 205539, assembly GCF_036906815.1. Classification (NCBI taxonomy): domain Bacteria; kingdom Bacillati; phylum Actinomycetota; class Actinomycetes; order Micromonosporales; family Micromonosporaceae; genus Micromonospora; species Micromonospora sp. CPCC 205539. Next base: position 129,120 of record NZ_JBAKHW010000012.1, read on the forward strand.
TGGGCCTTGGCGGCGCTCTTGCCGCGACTTCGCCGGCCGCCCCGACGCAGCTGCGGCCCAGCGCCGTGAGCAGCCGGGTGGCCGCCCTCCGACCCGATGCCGCCCCGGCCATCGAGCAGGCGGGCGAGCCGGTCGCATCCCGGCCGGTCTACACGGCCCCCGACAAGGCGGCCGGTCCGGTCACCGCAAGCCCGCAGCAAGCGCCGGCCGTCGACCTCGGCCGAGGCACCCCCTCCCGGCGCGGCCCGCCCACCCGCTGACCTCGGCTGGCACATCGGTCCGGTGATCCATCCGGCCCGGTCCCCGGGTCTCCCGTGCGGACACCCCCGTCGTCGCCGTCGGCGTGATCCCGCCGCCGCGCCGTCCGGTGGTCGACGAACGGCGCCCTGCCGCGATGGACCGCCGCACCATGGGCGACCGCATCGCCGTGACCGCCCCGAGGCGCCGCCCGGCCGGCAGCGGGCCGCTCATCGCCCGCGCGCCACCACCCGTCGATACCCATCGTTCGACCGCGAGGTGCTGAACATGCAGACCGTCCTCTCCGCTTTCCTGCCCGACGTGCCCCGGGCCGCCGCCATCTGGTTGAGCCTGCTCGCGGTGGTCGGAGTCGCTGTCGCCGCCCTCCTGCTGCGGCCCGGTCGGCTCCGCCTCGATCCCGGCGCACGCATCCGCAGCGCGGCCATGCCGAGCCAGTTCGAAGAGCTCCGGGAGGAGCGGGAGCAGAGGCGCTACGCGCAGGAGGTCGGCGTGGCAGCCGAGCGGGCCACCACCACCGCGCAGCGCCGCCGGGCCGAGTGGGTGGCCGCGCAGGAGGCGGTCGAGACCGCCTGGCAGGCGTACGAGGCGTCCGAAGCCGCCGTCCGACGGCTCGGCACCGCAGCCGCGATGCCGCTGCCGCACACCGAACAAACCCCGGCCGAGTACGTCGACCGTGAGCGCTACCTGCACCGGGCCGCCCTGGACGCGTACTGGCGCCGGGATCTGTCAGTGGAGCAGCTCAGCGACGTGTTCGCGCACCGTGACGGCTGGGACCCGCGGCTGCACCCGGTCGAGCAGGAGCTGGTGCTGTGGCGGGCCATTCGCGACAATCTGGCGCTCCGGCACGTTGCCGCCGTCGAGCGGGAGCAGGCTGCCTGGCGGGCCGCCGAGCTGGCCGTGGCGGCAGCCCGGAGCCTCCGCGAGGAGGCGTACGCGGCGACCGGGCGGCGGGTCGCGGACTCGGCCTCGGTGCTGCCGCTGAGTGAGGTCGTCCGGCCTCAGGTCGAGCAGACCCGGGAGAACCCGGTGGTGGCCCGCGGTCGGGCGGCCGTACCCGCGTTCTGAGCACCGCGCGGACCGCACACGCCGGACCGCCCGGCGCGGACGCGCTGGTGTGCCGACCGCCGGCATCCGGCCGGTCGGGCTTGGGTGCGTTAGCGTGACGGGATGTCCCGACAGGCGTGGGTGCTCGTGGTGATCGCCGGCATCCTGGCGATCGCCACCCTGATTGGCGCGGTGGTGCTGGCGGTGCGCGTGGTGCGTACCCGGCGGCTGCTGACCGGGTTGGGCGCGGGTGGCAAGGTCGCCTTCTACGGGGCATTGATCTACACGATCTTCCCGGTCGATCTGCTCCCGGACCCGATCTACCTGGACGACATGGGCGTCCTGGCCGGCGCGCTGATCTACCTCACCCGGCTGGTGCACCAGCGTCGGGCGGCCGGCCGCCGGCTGTCCGGGCAACCGGAATCGCCGCCGGAGCCGGACCGGGCACGCCGCCGCGTGCCATGATCGTGTCCGGATCGGCGAGCGGGGGACGGGCATGGCGGGCGATCGCCGGTTGGACGTACGCGACGACCGCGTCGCCGCCTTCTGCGCGGAGCGACACCTCGCGACGCTGACCACCCTGCGCGCCGACGGCACCCCGCACGTGGTGCCGGTCGGGGTCACCCTCGACCCGGCCGCCGGTCTGGCTCGGGTGATCACCTCCGGCACGTCGGCCAAGGCGCGGCAGGTGGCTGCTGCCGGCGCGGCGGGCACGCCGGTGGCCGTCTGCCACGTGGACGGCCGCCGCTGGTTGACCATCGAGGGCCGGGCGGTGCTGCGCTCGGACCGGGCCGCCGTCGCTGAGGCGGAGCGCCGCTACGCCGAGCGGTACCGGACGCCGCGCCCGAATCCGGAGCGGGTGGTCATCGAGATCACCGTGACCGGCCTGCTGGGCAGCCTCTGACGGCACGGATGTCCCGTCCGCACCCGGAGTCCCCGATGACCGACTTCGACGATTGACGGGCGCGCCTGACCCGGAATCCCGCCTCACCTGCGGTCGTTGCACCTGATCGCGACGCCCGCACCGGCAGCCGGAGGCGGAATGCCCGCCGGAACAGGGCCGTTACACCTCCGGTACGCCCGCCGAGCCAACCGCGGGTCGTCCTTCCTGATGGACCGAGCGCCATTCCCGGTGCTGCTGCCCTCCGCGAGTCGGAGGCGCCAACCCCCGAACGGAGACTCGACCATGAATTCGATCATCCAGAAGAGCTGTTTGTCGGTCGCCGGCCTGCTGACGGCCGGAGGTTGCGCGCTCGGCCCCGCGATTGCCGCGCAGGCCGCTCCGGTGCAGGGCACGCAGACGTCGTCGAGCCAGAGCGACCGGCACTCCGAGCGGGTCCTCGACATCGACTACCAGGCACAGCCGAACTTCTACTACTGCGGCCCGGCCGCGACTCGGATCGCATTGTCCGCGCAGGGCAAGACCCTCTCCCAGGACGAGGTGGCCCAGCGGCTCGGCACCACCGAAGCAGGCACCCCCTCCGCCCTGGACACCACCCGGGTGCTCAACGAGCTGACGGGCGGCAAGTACCGGACCACCGAGATCAGTGACTCGGCGGCCCGCCCGGATCAGGTCGAGCAGCTGCGTCGGGACGTGCTGTCCGCGGTGGACGGCGGCCGGCCCGTGGTGGCCAACATCAAGGGCACGACCGTGGACACCGACGGCAACCCGCACTCGTACGAGGGCGGCCACTACCTGACCCTGGTCGGCTACCGCGACGGGGGCGACACGATCCGGATCGCCGACCCGGCCGACCCGACGTTGGGCGAGTACTGGGTGAGCCTGCCGAAGGTCGCCAACTGGATCGCCGAACGCGGCTACTCCTCCTGATCCCCTCGGTTCACCGGGCCGGTCTCCTGTTCGCAGGGAGGCCGGCCCGGTCGCCGACGCCGGCACGGGCGGCAAGGTGTGCCCGCCTGCGGGCCCGGGCTGTCCGGGTCGGTCGGGCCCGATGCAGCTCTCGATGCGCTGGCGGGTGAACTTCCCTCTCACCAGCGCCGGCCGCCCGACGCACAAACCCGTTGGCCTCGTCCGGTGTACAGCCAGCCGCCCGGAGCAGGTCGCTGGAAGCGGTACGCAGACCCGTGACGATCGAATCGCCGAACGACTTCACCCCGGTCGCCGCTGCGCGTCCGGCCAGCTCGGCGCACTGCTCGACGATCCGGCGGGTGCCTCTGGGGTCCTCGCCGTTCTTGCACTCCCGGCGCATCTCCACCACCGCCTGACCCAGCCGGTCGAATGCGTCCGGCAGCTCGGGCGGGATGGGCTCCTCGTACTGGATTGCGGTGGTGGACCACCGGGCCATTGCCCGGCTGTCCAGCAGCAGGCGCTCCAGGTGCTCGGCGCTGCGGGCGTACCGGTGGTACTGCTCGCGCCGATGCCACCGGGCCGGCGCGATCGTCACCACCTCCTCCGCCCCGCTCAACGCGTCGTGCAGCCGACTCAGGTCGTCGTCGGTGCTGCGGAGGCGATCCAGGGCACCCTTCGCCCGGTCGGCGTCGCGCTCCCGCAACGCCTGTGCCAGCTCGCGGAGCTGATCGCAGAGGACCGCGGTGATCGGTGCCGCAGCCCGGTCCAGCACCCGCATGGGGTTGATCGGTAGCAGCAGGGCGACCACCACCAGGCCGACCGCCCCGCCGACGAGCGCGTCGAAGATCCGCGGCACCTCCAAGCCCCGTTCCATCGGGGCCAGGGTGGCGATCAGCACGGCGGTACCACCGGCCTGGCCGACCAGCGGGCCGCCCTTCCCCGCCACCAGCAGCGCGGCGGCGATGGCCAGAGCCACCACCACACCGGTCTGCCACGGGCCCGACCCGAGGACGAAGCGCAGCGTGTCGCCGATGACGATGCCCAGGCCCACACCGGTCAGCAGCGCGAAGGTACGCCGGGCACGTTGACCGATGGCCGTGGCGATCGTGCCGACGGCGGCGGCAGGCGCGAAGACGTGTGCTCCGGGACCGAGCAGGTTCTTGGCGATCAGGGCGGCCAGCGCCGCGGCCAGCCCGGCCTGGATGGAGATCACCAGAGTGACCTCCCACTGGCGAGCCCGGATCTTGCCGGCCCGCCCACTGCGGTGCCGCGCCCGGTCGACCGCCTGGCCGCCACGTTCGGCGGCCACGTCCAGTGGTGACCGGTCGCGGTCGGATGCTGGGCGGTCGTCGGCCATGGCGGCGGTTACCCCGGCGCTGCCCGGGCAATCGTGTCCATCCGCCCCGCCATCACCGCCGGTACCGTCCGCACCCCCTGCCCGACAGCCATCCCGGGTCGCCCCTACGGCGGCGACCCGGGAGAACTTCGGCGGGTCAGCGGACCTGGTCGCCCTCACCGGTGCGTGCCTGCGCCTGGTCCACACCCTTGTCGATCTTGTCGCCGTACTTGCCACCGGAGCGCTTGTCGGCCATGTCACCGGCCTTCTCCAGCCCCTGGTCGACCTGCTTGTCGTGCTTGTCGGCGGCGTTCTTGGCCTTGTCCATGAAGTCACTCACGGCGATCCTCCCCCAGTCCGGTCACTCCCGTCCGCGTTCCCTCGGGCCGACACCACAAACGCGACACCCCGCCACGTCGGCGGGTCGCGCAGCGTTGGAGAGCGGTACGGGTGTCGGCGCACGACTGGCCGGGTACCGACCTCGCTGAGATCGAGGAGGACCGACATGGTGTCAGACGAGCCCAGGGCGGACGTCGGGGCGACGACGGGTGGCCCCGGGCCACGCCAGGCGTGGGGGACCCTGCCCTGGCTGGTCCGGACCGCGGTGCTGTGGAGCGCCTGCCTGGTGGTGGTCGTCGCCGGGCTCTATCTGCTGGGCCGAATCGCCACCCTGTTGGCACCGCTGGCCATCGCGCTGGCCGCGACCATCTTCCTCACCGCGCTGCTCGACCCGGTGCTGCTCCGGTTGCGCCGGCTTCGTCTTCCGGCGGCGCTGGCCGCGCTGCTCACCGTGCTGCTGCTGCTCGGCATCCTGGTGGGTGTCGGCGTCCTCGTGTGGAACCTGACCGCAAACCAGTTCGACCAGCTCAGCCAGGAGCTGACCCAGGGGCTCGACCGCAGCCGGGAGTTCGTGACGTCCACCCTGCCGGTCACCGACGCGCAGCTGGACCGACTGGTCGACCAGGCCCGGAACGGGGTGAGCGGCAGCTCACCGGATCCGGTGGCCGGCGCCCGGACCGCCAGCGAGGTGGTCGGCTCCGCGCTGCTGTCCCTGGTGCTGCTCTTCTTCCTGCTCAAGGACGGCCGGTCGATGTGGCACTGGGTGCTGTCCCGGGTGAGCGGCCGGAACCAACCCGTGGCCGCCGAGGCCGGCCGGGCCGGCTGGCGGACGTTGGGCGCGTACAGCCGGGGCACCATGCTGATCGCCGCGATCGACGCGATCGGTATCGGCCTGGCGCTGGTGGTGCTCCGGGTGCCGCTCGCCCTGCCGCTGGCGCTGATCACCTTCCTCGGCGGCTTCATACCGATCATCGGGGCGACGGTCGCCGGTGCCGTGGCGGTGCTGGTGGCCCTCGCCGCCAAGGGGCCGACCACCGCCCTGCTCACCCTCGCCGCGGTGATCGCCGTCCAGCAGATCGAGGGCAACCTGCTGGAGCCGCTGGTCATGAAGCGGCAGGTCCGCTTGCACCCGGCGGTGATCCTGGTGGCGGTCACCGCCGGCACCCTGATCGCCGGCATCGCCGGGGCCTTCGTCAGCGTCCCCATCACCGCCGTCCTCTGGCGCATCATCGACACGGTCCAACAGCGCCGAGCGCAGGCCGAGCTGATCAGCGGGTGAGGTGCGTGGTGAACCAGGTGCCGGCTTGCTCGGCGACCTCGTCGAGGGTGCCGGGCTCCTCGAAGAGGTGCGTGGCACCAGGGATCACCCGCAGCTGGCCGACCTCGCCCAGCTCGGCCAACGCCTGCTCGTTGAGCGCGATCACTTCCTCGTCCAGGCCGCCGACCAGCAACAACGTCGGGGTGCGCACCTGAGCGAGCGCAGGGCCGGCCAGGTCCGGCCGACCACCCCGGGAGACCACCGCGGCCACCTGGTCGGCACGGGAGGACGCCGCGACCAGGGCGGCGGCGGCACCCGTGCTGGCCCCGAAGAGACCGATGGGTACGTCACCAGCGGGTTGCTCGGCCGCCAGCCAGTCGACGATGCCGGCCAGCCGGCTGGCCAGCATTCCGATGTTGAACCGCAGTTCGGCGGTGCGTGCATCCACCTCGTCCTCGGCCGGGGTGAGCAGGTCCACCAGCACGGTGCCGAGACCGGCACGGTTCAGCGTCTGAGCCACCGCCACGTTGCGCGGACTGTGCCGTGAGCTGCCGCTGCCGTGCGCGAAGAGCACCACGCCGACCGGCCGGTCGGGCCACCGCAGGTCGGCGGGGAGTTGGGCGTCGTCGACCGGGATGCTGACCCCGCTGCTGTGCTCGTCCATGCCCACCTCCACGCGCTCGCTCACGCAGGGTTACCCCGCCCACCGCGACGCAAGCACGCACACCATGAGCGTTCCGGAGGCCACGACATCGCGAATCCCGGTCCGGCCGTCGTTTGTCGGGTGGGCCGCCGGGAACACGACGGACGACCGCAGACCGTGTCGGCGCAACCGCGCCCCGACGGATCGCGAGGATCGCCATGGCCCAGCAGCAGACCTCCCGACAACAGCGGATGGACGAGCGGAACCGGCGCGAACAGGACGCCGAGCAACGCCGGGACTTCGGGGACGAGGCCGCGTCGGCCCGCCTACCCGACGATCCACGGGCGATGGCGCCCCGGGACGCGATCGGGCGTCCGTCCCAGGGCGAACCCATCTGACCTGGGCGTCGACGGCCGGGGCGGGAGCACTCCCGCCCCGGCCGTCACTGGTCGTGCTCGGGCAACCGGAGCAACGGCTCCCGGCCCGGCGGCTGCTCGGGCTGCGGCCCGGACGGATCGGCCGGCGGCACCGGTACGGTGACCGGCTCGTCGCAAGTGACCTGGATCATCTGGTCGTGGTGGCGCAGTCGCACCACGTCGTCCGGGCCTCCGTGGCGCAGTGAGTACGTCGTCTGGTGCGGCCGCACGTCCACCCGCAGCGCGAGCCCACGCCACTGGAGGGAGAACTCCAGCCGATCGAGCCGACTGGAGAGCCGGGGCGCGAACGACAGCTCGCCGTCGTGGTCCCGCAAACCGCCGAGCCCGGCGACCAGGGCGATCCACGCCCCGGCCAGTGAGGCCATGTGCACGCCGTCCCGGGTGTTCTCGTTGAGGTCGTGCAGGTCCATCAGTGCGGCTTCGCGCAGGTAGGCGTGCGCCAGCTCGGGATGGCCCACCTCGGCGGCGAGCACCGCCTGGGTGCAGGCCGACAGCGACGAGTCGCGTACGGTGCGGCGCTCGTAGTAGAGGAAGTTGCGGACCTTCTGCTCGGGGGTGAACGCGTCCCCCCGCCAGTGCATGGCCAGGACCAGGTCGGCCTGCTTGATCACCTGTTTGCGGTACAGGTCGAAGTACGGGTAGTGCAGCAGCAGCGGGTACTTCTCCGCAGGGGTGTGCGGGAAGTCCCACTCCTGGAGGCGGGTGAACCCCTCCACCTGCTGATGGACGTCGATCTCATCGTCGTACGGGACGTGCATCGCGGTGGCCGCGTCCCGCCAGCTCGACGCCTCCTCGTCGGAGACCCCGAGGTGGAAGGCCTCGTCCCGGTACCGCATGACCACCTCGGCGGCGGTGAGCAGGTTTCGCTGCGCCATGAGGTTGGTGTAGATGTTGTCGTTCTTGATCGCGGTGTACTCGTCCGGGCCGGTCACCCCGTCGATGTGAAACTGCCCGTGCCGGTCGTGGTGGCCGAGTGAGCGCCACAGCCGGGCGGTCTCCACCAGCAGCTCGAGCCCGATCTCCCGTTCCAGCTCGGTGTCCCCGGTGACCAGTACGTACCGGCGCAGCGCATCGGCGATGTCGGCCGCGATGTGGAAGGCCGCCGTACCGGCCGGCCAGTAGCCGGAGGACTCCGGGCCCTCGATGGTCCGCCAGGGGAAGGCGGCGCCCTGGAGGTTGAGCGTCTCGGCCCGCTCCCGGGCCTGCTCCAGCGTGCTGTGCCGCCAGTGCAGCGCGTTCCGCACGGCGCTCGGCTGGGTGTACGTGAGCACCGGGAGGACGAACATCTCCGTGTCCCAGAAGGCGTGCCCGTCGTAACCGGGGCCGGTCAGCCCCTTCGCCGAGATCGGTCGACGCTCCGCGCGGGCACCGGCCTGCAGAACGTGAAAGAGGCCGAACCGGACGGCCTGCTGCACCTCCGGGTCGCCCTCGACCCGTACGTCGGCCGCGTCCCAGAACTCGTCGAGGTAGCCACGCTGCTCCCGGCAGAGCCCCTCCCAGCCGTCCAGCTTGGCCGCGGCCAACGCCGCGCCGACCTGGTCGCGCAACGCCGGCAGTGAGCGGCGACTCGACCAGCCGTACGTCAGGTACTTGGTCACCCGCAGCTTCTCGCCGGGCTTGAGCACGCAGCCGATGGTGGTACGGACCCAGTCCTCGTACCCCTCGGATTCGATGGTCGTGCGGTCCGGGCCGTGCACCTCGTGCTCCATGGCGGCGGCCACCCGCAGCCCGGAGACCTTGGTGCGGTGGATGAGCTGGCCGCCGTCCGGGGTGGTCAGCTCCTCCTCCGCCACCAGAGGTGACTCCAGCACCGCCGCGACCCGAGGGTCCTTGCTCTGTGCGGGCAGCGTCTCGTTGGCAACCAGCTCGGACTGCACGATCAGCCGCAGCGGCCCGTCGACCGCCTCGACCTCGTAGTTGATCGCGGCGACCGACCGCTGGGTGAACGACACCAGCCGGGTGCTGCGGACCTTGACCTCCCGGCCGGCGGGCGACCGCCAGTGCAGCTCCCGGTGCAGCGTGCCGGCCCGCAGGTCGAGGATCCGCTCGTGGGCGAGCAACTCGCCGTACCGCACGTCGAGCGGTTCGTCGTCGACCAGCAACCGGATCAGTTTGCCGTTGGTGACGTTGACGATGGTCTGGCCGGACTCGGGGAAGCCGTAGCCGGCTTCCGCGTACGGCAGCGGACGCAGCTCGTAGAACGAGTTGAGGTAGGTGCCGGGCAGGCCGAACGGCTCACCCTCGTCGAGGTTGCCGCGCAGCCCGACGTGCCCGTTCGAGAGCGCGAAAACCGACTCCGACTGGGCCAGAACGTCCATGTCCAGTCGGGTCTCCCGGACGTGCCAGGGCTCGACGGGATAGGCCCGTTCCCGGATCATGCGCGACCCCGCTCTCCGGCAGAATGACGGGCCGCGGGAGGGTCGGCGTCGCCCAGGGTGAGCAGGTCGGCGAGGTCGTCGACCACGATGTCCGCGCCGTGCGCGCGCAGCTCGTCGGCCTGCCCGACCCGGTCGACACCGATCACGTAACCGAAACCGCCGGCTCGACCGGCGGCCACTCCGGAGAGCGCGTCCTCGAAGACGGCCGCCTGAGCCGGCTCGACGCCGAGCAGCCGGGCCCCGGCCAGGAAGGTGTCCGGGTGGGGCTTTCCGCGCAACCCGTGCTCCCGGGCGACCAGGCCGTCGACCCGTCCCTCGATCAGCGGCTCCAGCCCGGCGGCGGCGACGACCTCGCCGCCGTTGGCGCTCGCGGTCACCACGACCCGGCGCAGGCCGGCGGCGACCGCGGCCTCCAGGTAGCGCACCGATCCCGGGTAGACCTCGACCCCGGCGGTACGCAGTCGATCAAGGAGCAGGACGTTCTTGCGGTTGCCGACGCCGTTGACCGTGTCGGCGGCCGGTGGGTCGTCCGGGTCGCCCTCGGGCAGCACGATCCCCCGGGACGCGAGGAACGACCGGACGCCGTCGGCGCGGGGCCGGCCGTCGACGTAGCGGTTGTAGTCCGGGCCCGGGTCGAACGGCTCGTACGGCTCGCCGGTGGCCTCGGCGCGCTGCCGCAGGAACTCGTCGAACGTCTGCGTCCACGCGGCGTTGTGCACCCGGGCGGTCTGCGTCAGCACACCGTCCAGATCGAAGAGACAGGCGGTCACATGAGCAGGTAGGCCCAGCACGCTACGAATCTAACCACCCGGCCGGGCCGACAAACGCGTTTCCGCCGCCGTCGGCGCGGCTCAGTTCGGTCGGAGCGTCCAGAGCACGGTCATCACCGAGGTGGGTGTGCCGTCCTCGGTCGAGATCTCGACCTCGACCGGGAACTCCGGCCGCTGGCCGGACTCCAGCTCGGCGATCACGTCGAGAGCCGGCCGACCGAGCCGTGCGGTGGCCAGCACCGGCCCCCGAGCCAGCTTCCGGTAGCCGATCTCGGCGCGGACGGCGAGCGGCACGACGCGGTCGAGCAACTGCCCGAAGGCGGCCAGCACCACCGCGCCGGAGGCCGTCTCACCGAGGGTGAAGATGGCCCCGGCGTGCGGCCCGCCGACGTGGTTGTGGGTGGCCGGCGAGTCGGGCAGGCGGACGACCGCCCGCACGCCGCCCTCCGCTTCGGGCGCCACCTCGACGAATTCGAAGCCGAGCGTACGGGCGAACGGAACCGCTTCGAGCATGCCGGCCGCCACCTGGCGGGAGTCGATGGTCATGGTCTGACGTTACTCGCCGGTAATTAGCCCGGCAACCAGCGACTTCTCAGGTTTTGGCCGGTGCTCAGAGGTTGGCGATGGTCCGCAGGATCTCCGCGTAGAAGTTGCCGTCGATGCTACGGAAGAACGCGAAATCCTGGCCCGGGTCGCCGAAGAACGGGCGCAGGGTCCACGCCAGCTGGGTGCCGACGAAGCCGAACAGCAGGATCCAGATGTAGAGCAGCGTCATGCTGGCCGGCCGCTGCGTCGGCTCGTTCCGCCGTACCGACCGGCCGTCCCACGGGCGCTGCTGCACCGTGTGGCCGGGCGGCAGCATGCCGGGCGGGAACGAGGCGCCGACCGGCTGCCCGCTCCACTGGGCCGGCACCTGCGCCGGGGCCTGCGCGGCCGGCTGCGCGGCGGCAGCACCGTTGGACGCCTGGTCGGCCGACCCGGCCACCGCGGCTCCGGCCGGCACCGCGACCGGCTCGGCGACCGTGTCGGCCGCCGGCTCGGCGACCAGGGCCGGCACGGGCTGCGCGGCGGCCGGCACCGCCGAGGCTTGCGGCTGCGCCGCTTCGGGGGCGAGCAGGCCGTGGTCGTTGAGCACCTGCATGCCACCGGTCAGGAAGCGCAGCCCGACCAGCGCCGACATGGTCAGGATCGCCACGTTGAGCAGCTTGAAGAAGCCGTAGTCGGGTGCCGTGATCAGGAAGAACAGGCTGATCGGCGCGAACGCCACCGCGAGCATCGAGGTGACCGTGATCGCCACCATCACCAGCGCCAGTGACTGGCGCACCGAGAGCCGGGCACCGAAGACCAGGTTGAACAGGTAGAGCGTGGGGAGGCAGATGGCCAGGGTGACCAGGAACAGCAGCGGCAGCTTCACCGCCGAGGTCAGCGCCATCAGCACGCTGTGGAACGCGCCCAGCACCGCCCCGTAGCAGGCGAGCGCGATGGCCGAGCTGGCCAGCATCCGCCCGGTCAACGCGTTGAGGTCGCGGTCGGCCACGATCTGCTGCCAGATGCCCTGCCGATCGCGCAGGATGCGCTCGATGACGAGCGGGCTGGGACGGTCACCCGACACGGGTGCACCCCTCTCGGTGGGTCATTTCACTGTGGACTGGGTCCGCAGACGGTAGGCCACAGGGTGGTACCGCCGCCACCCCGCTCCGGCGGGTCGTTCAGCGCCACCCGACATCGATCCGGGCGCCACGCTCGTCGAAGAAGTGCAGCGCGTCCATCCGGACCGAGACGGCGAGCGGGTGACCTGCGGTGACCGCCGGGTACGGCGCCAGCCGCACCGCCAGCTCCGCCGGGCGGCGATGGTGGCGACCCGGGTCGGGTAGCACGCTGGTCCGGGTGCCGGCACCCTGCTCACCGGCCGGCTCGACCGGCCTGCCGGTGAGTCGCTGCATCACCGAGCCGAACCGACGCAGGCCACGCTGGCCCGCCGGCGGTGACTCCAGCGGCGCGCCCATCTCGTCGACCACGATCGCGGTCGCACCGATGTCGAGGAAAGCCAACGACTCGTGCCCGTGGTGCTCCAGATAGCGGATCCGGCCGCGCAGCACGTCGCCGGGGCTGTCCGGGGCGACCGGGGTGAGCGCCTCGGCCCGCAGGCCGACCACGATCCGCTCGCCGTGGTAGTGCGCCACCGCCCGGCTGCGGATGTCGTCCCAGGGCAGGTAGAGGGACTGCTCGCCGAGGTTGAGGGTGACGTACCGGTCGAGGTGGACGTAGACCGACGCCTCCAGCAGGTTCATCCGCGGACTGCCCAGGAAGGCGGCCACGTAGAGCGTCGCCGGCCGGCCGTACACCTGGGTGGGAGTGCCCACGTCCTGGAGGACGCCCCGGCGCATGATGGCGACCCGGTCGGCCATGGTGAGCGCCTCGGCCTGGTCGTGGGTGACGTACACGGTCGTGACGCCCAACTCTCGGGTCAGCCCGGAGATCTCCGCACGCAGCTCGGCACGCAGCCCGCTGTCCAGGTTGGAGAGGGGTTCGTCCATGAGGAACAGCCCCGGCCGACGGACGATCGCGCGGCCCATGGCGACCCGCTGCCGTTGCCCGCCGGAGAGCTGACCAGGCTTGCGGGTCAGCACGTCGCCGATGCCCAGCGCGCTGGCCACGTCGGAGACCCGCTCGACCCGGGGGGTCGGTTCCACCCCGGCCAGCCGCAGCGGAAAGGCGATGTTGTCACCGACCGTCATGTGCGGATAAAGGGCGAAGTCCTGGAAGACCATGGCGATCTTCCGCTCCCGTGGCGACAGGTCGTTCGCGAGTTCCCCGTCGAGCAGCACCGCGCCCTGGGTCGGATCCTCCAGGCCGGCGATCATCCGCAGCACCGTGGACTTGCCACACCCGGAGGGGCCGAGCAGCACCATGAACTCGCCGTCGTTCACGTCCAGATTGATGCTGTCGACGGCAAGCGTGCCGTCCTTGAAGATCTTGGTGACATCCTTGAGCGCGACGGTGGTCACCGTCTCCTCCCCCAGCTCGTCGGCCGAAACCCCGAATGACTGTGACCAGGATCATGGGATTCGCACATCGGGTGAACGTCTCATGTTCCACCGATGACGCCGCCATTACGCGACAGCCGGTGCCGACGAGTGGCGTGATCAGCAGGTCCGCGGCCGTTCGTCCGGCTCACCGAGGAACACCCGGCGTACCACCCGCTCGGCCGCACGGCCGTCGTCCAACGTGCAGAACCGTCCGCGGAAACGCTCGCGGGCCCTGGTGGCCGCCCCCGAGCGCACCTCGTCGGTGCGGAACAGGTCGAGCAGGTCGGCGAAGGTGGTGGCCACCGCACCCGGCGGCTCCGCCGTGACGTCGAAGTAGACCCCCCGAGCCAGCCGGTACGCCTCCCAGTCCGGGGCGTAGAGCACGATCGGCCGGTCCAGCACGGCATAGTCGAACATCGCCGAGGAATAGTCGGTGACCAGCACGTCGGCGACCAGATAGAGGTCCTCCACCCGCTGGTGGCCGCTCACGTCGCGGACCCGCTCCCGGTCCACCGGGCGCCGCGGGCGACGGTCCCGGTCGTGGAAGTAGTGGCTGCGCATCAGTAGCCGACCGGAGTCACCCAACGCGTCGACGAACCGGTCCGGGTCGAACGGTGGCCGGTAACCGGGCAGGTGCTCGCGGTGCGTCGGGGCGTACAGGACGACCTGCTCGTCGGGGTCGAGGCCGAACTCCGCGCGGAGCCTGCGCACCTCGTCCGGACCGGCGGTGACCAGCCGGTCGTTGCGCGGGTAGCCGACCTCCAGAGTGGTGTACGTGGCCGGGTACGCGCGGTCCCACATCTGGGTGGAGAAGCTGTTCGAGCTGATGCTGTAGTCCCAGCGGTCCACCCGGCGCAGCAGTCCGGCGAAGTCCATCCGGCCCGCGCCGATCGGGTAACGCTGCTGGTCCAGCCCCATCACCTTCACCGGCGTGCCGTGGTGGGTCTGCACGTGCACCTGCTCCGGCCGCTTGCGGACGAAATCCGGGTAGTTGACGTTGTTGACCAGCCACCGGGCCCGGGCCAGCACCCGGTAGTACGCGGGGGTGCCGGCGACCACGTACTCCACCCCGGCCGGTACGGCGTCCACCCGGTCCCGCCGCACGATCCACACCCCGCGTACGCCGGGAGCCAGCCGGCGGGCGACCTCGTAGATCGCCGCCGGGTTGTCGGAGTATCCCCGGAACCAGTAGGCCGAGTAGACCGCGAGGGTCGGGTCCACCGGGCGGCGCAACTCGGCCCGGTAGTACTCGCGCAGCAGGCCGTCCCGGGTCAGCCGGGCGCCCCGCCGAGCGGCCGGGCCGACCCGGCGTCGGGCGGTGCGGGCCTGCCGGCGGGCGGCGTCGCGGGCCCGGCTGGCGGCCCGCAACACGCTGAACGTCCGCCAGCGACCGGTCGCGACCAACCGGTGCTTGATCCCCTCCACGCCGTCCGGCACGGGATAGCCGCCGGCCGGCAGCCAGCGCGCGTAGTCGGCGGTGATCTGCGCGAAGAAGGCGGGCCGCAGCTCCGGGGCGATCCGCTGGCCGTTGCCGAGCACCGTCAGGTAGTGCCAGATCATCCGCTCGAAGACCGCCGGCCGCAGGTCGTCCACCGCCGGGCTCCAGGAATCCATCAACTGGAACACCCGGTGCCACTGCGGAAACACCTCGAAGTGCCGGTCGCCGCGGGTCCGGGTGATCGCGCCGGCCCGGCGCTGCCGGTAGTTGACGCAGACCCGGTCCAGCACGCCGATCCGCTGCGCCGCCATCAGCACCGGAAAGCTGAACGAGACGTCCTCGTACCAGCCGGGCGCGAAGCGCAGCCCGAGGTCGACCAGGAACTCCCGGCGGACGAGCCGGTTCCACGCGGTGTGCAGCAGCCGCATGGCCTCCGGTCGCTCGCGCAGCCGGAAGGTCCCCGCGCCGGGAGACTCCGGGAACACCTCGGCCATCGCGCTGTGCGTGGCGGTGTCGTTCCAGTGCGTCCGTACGTGGTCGACCAGCAGCACGTCGGGCCGGGTGGCGTGCAGCCGTTCGGCGACCGCCGAGAGGCACTCCGGTGCCAGCCAGTCGTCACCGTCGAGAAACCAGACGTACTCGCCGACGGCCCGGTCCAGCCCGATGTTGCGGGCTGGACCGAGACCGACATTCTCCGGCAACCGGACCGAGCGGACCCGCTGGTCACGGGCCGCGTACTCGTCGATGATCTCGCCGCTGGCGTCCGGCGAGCAGTCATCGACGGCGATCACCTCGAAATCGACCACTGACTGACCGAGGATCGAGTCCAGGCATTCCCGCAGGTAGCCCTGCACCCGAAAGGCCGGGACCACGAAACTGATCAGGGTCATCCGGCCGTCCCTCCGTCAGCGCGGCACGCCACCTCCCGCGCCCACCGGCGCGGCCGACACCCGCGCGCTACGGGCCGGTCGGACGAACCAGGCCAGGACGACGCTCGCCACGAAAACCACGAGAAGGTATGCACCGAGTGTAGCCATGCCGATACTCGCTATTCCGGCAATCGCCGCGAGGGCCAGCAGCACCGAGCGGCCGTCCCAGCCCAGCGTGGCCGGGTGCAACGGCGGCGCCGCCTGCCGCTTCTCGAGACGGGCGGTCAGGTCGTAGTGGTGCACGGCGAGCACGAAGACGTAGCCGAAGATCAGCCAGCCCGGTGCGCCGCCGACCACCCCGACCGCGATCGCGAACAGGTACTCGGCGGCCCGCAGCGCGGCGGGCACCAACCAGTCCAGCGGACCGTTGTGCGCGGCACCGGCGCCCAGACCGCCGACCAGCAGCACCAGCAGCGCCACCGGCACCGCCCAGCGCAGCCCGCCTGGAGAATCGCCCCAGAGGGCCGCGACCAGCAGCGCCGCCGGGCCGAGCGCCGCGACCACCGCCAGGGTGAGGGGCCCCATCGGGCGGACCACCGGCAGCTGGCGGGCCAACGGGCCGTCGTCACGGTGCAGGGTCGCATCGACCGTGTCCAGCACCGGCACCCACATCCAGCGGGCCCGCAGCGTACGCAGCGCCCCGGTGTACGCGAACGCCAGCGCGCCCCACACCAGCACCGCGATCAGGCTGACCAGCGGGTTGAACAGCGCCACGGTCACCGCGATCAGCGCCCACCGCTCGCCGATCGGAAAGACCACCGTCCGCTTCAGCCAGTACGACAGCGAGCCGGTGTCCGCCTGCACCCGGGTCGACGCGGCGTTCAGCCGGTCACCGATCCCGCCACTGGCACCCGTCGCCGACCTCGGGCGGCGAGCCGCCTCGTCGTGCAGCGCGCCGTACCAGGTGTCGGTCATGTGCCGGACGGTCTGCATCGTCATCGCGGCGATGGCCAGGGCCCACCCGTTGCCCAACCCGGCGTGGCTCACACCGAAACCGAGCCCGGCGTAGACCAGGTACTCCTTGGCCCGGTCGGCCATCGTGTCCAGCCAACCGCCCCAGGCACTGAAGTGCCGGGTGTAGCGGGCGAGCTGGCCGTCCACGCAGTCCAGCACGAAGCCGAGGTAGAGCAGCACCGCACCGGCGACCAGCGCGAGCCTTCCACCGACACCGAACAGCACGGCGGCGGCCACTGCGAACAGCACCGAGATCACCGTCACCCCGGTCGGGGTGAGCCTCAGGCGCGCCGACAGCCGGACCACGTACGGCGACCAGGTGCTGACGAAGTACGTGGTGAAGAAGTCGTCCTTCTCCTTCACCGACAGCCGCAGCTCGGCCCTGTCCTCGTCGACGGCGGTCACCGCCGCCTCGGCGGCGGCCAGCCCGGCCGCGTCGTCGACCCGGTGCGCGACGAGCAGGCGTACCCGCTGAGCGAAGATCAGGCTGCCGAGCGCGGCGAGACCAGCGACCAGCCGGTCCACGGCGGACCCGGGGCCGCCGGCCGCTACCGACCCGGCGGGGCCGGACCCGCCCGCGGGTGGCAGCGGCGACACGTCGCCGGCCGGGCCGAGCGGTGTGGTGATCGACAGCATGCCGGCCGCGGCGGCCCGGGCGGCGGCGGCCAGGGTGGGCAGATCGTCCACGCCGACGCGCAGCGCGCCGCCGAACACGCCGGTCGCGTCGCCGTCGAGGGCGTCCACCGCGCCGGCGTCGACCACCTGGCCGCGCTCCTCACGCACGGCGGTCCGGCCGGGCACCGGCGGATCACCGAGCACCAGCGCCACCGTCGGCCCCACCGGGCTGGTGGCCAGATGCCGCAGTACGGCGGTGTGCGCCACCAGGTCAGTGCCGGTGATCAGCAGCGGGCCGGTGGCCGTGTCGGCCAGCGCGGCCAGCTCGTCGAGGTTGGCGGCGAACCGCACCTCGCTCGCCCCGGCCCCGCGCAGTTGGGCGGCGAGCCGGTCGGCCAGTGGCTCGCCGGTCGCGGTGGTGAGGCCCGCCGCGGGCGTCCCGGCGGCGAGCACGATCGCGAGCGTCACCGCGGAACCGCGGCGTGGTACGCGTCGAGCGCCTCGGCGATGGTGCCGTCGAGCGTCAAGTGGCCCGCGTCGAGGTAGAGCCCCCGACGGCAGAACCGGGTCAGATCCTTTTCGTTGTGTGACACCAGCACCAAGGTGCGCCCCTCCCCGAGCAGACGATCAATCGTCGCGTAACACTTCTTGCGGAACTCCGCGTCCCCGACCGCGGTCACCTCATCCATCAGCAGGATCGGGTGCGGCAGGTGCGAGATGATCGCGAACCCGAGCCGCACCTTCATGCCCGACGAGTAGTGCCGCACCGACGTGTCGATGGCCCGTTCCACCTGCTCACCGGCGAACGAGACGATCTCGTCGAAGTGCCGCCGCAGATAGCCCGTCGACAGTCCGTGCAGGCCACCGACCAGGTGCAGGTTCTCCCGGCCGGTCAGTTCGTTGGAGAAACCGGCCGAGAGCTCCAGCAGCGGGGCCACGTCACCGTGCACCCGGATGCTGCCCTCGTCCGGGATGAGCACCCCGGCGATCAGCCGCAGCAGGGTGCTCTTACCGGTGCCGTTCCGGCCGATCACCCCGACGGTCTCGCCCGGCTCGACGGTGAACGACACGTCGCGCAGCGGCCAGAACTGGCCGGGCAGCGCGCCCCGCCCGCCCCGGTGGATGAACAACTCCCGCAGCCGGAGCTGCCGGCGGCGGTTGCGGACGAACCGGATGCCCAGACCGTCCGCCTCGATGATCGGCGTCGCCATGTCAGAGCTCCTTGAGCACGGCAGGCTCCAACCGGCGGAACGACCACCAGCCCGCGGCCAGCACCAGCAAGCTACCGGCGATCGTGGTGGCGAGCAGTCGGGCGTCCGGGAACTCGTCCGGGTACCAGATCGCGTGGTGCAGCTGGAAGATCCCGACCAGCGGGTTCAGCTCGTACACCACCTTCAGCCAGCCGGGCAGGCCGGATTCCCGGACCAGGCTGAGCGGATAGATGATCGGCGTGGCGTAGAACAGCACCCGGATGATCAGCCGCATGAACCGCTCCACGTCGCGCATCAGCACGTTCCACGCGGACAGCAGCAGGGCCAGCCCGATCAACAGGACACCCTGAACGGTCACCGCGAGCGGCAGGGCGAGCAGCGACCAGCCGGGGTGGATCCGGCCGTGCACCGCGTAGATCACCGCGATCGCGACGAGGATCGGGAGGCCGGCCGCGTACTCGGCGAACCGGCCGGTGACCCGGCCGATCGGAAAGATCTGGCGCGGCACGTTCATCGTGGTGATCAGCCGGGACTGACCGGTCAACGCGTTCGTCGCCTCACTCAGCGCCGAACTGGTCCACATCCAGGCGAAGATCCCGGTGATCAGGAAGAGCGGGTACGACTCGGCCGCCTCGCCGAGGTGCCGCCCGGTGTCCTGGGAGTAGAGCACCCCGAAGACGAACCAGTAGATCGCGCCCATGCCGAGCGGCTCGATCAGCGACCAGAAGTAGCCGAGCACCGACTGCTGGTATTTGACCGCCAGGTCCCGTCGCACCAGGATGCGCAGCGAGTTGCGGTGCGACCACAACGCCGTGACGCCAGAGGTCACCGCCGCCTCCCGCCTCCTGAAACGGACGACAGGTTAGCAGTCGGTGAACGATTGCCCCGAATCAGCCAGACTCAGCACTCGATCACGTTGACGGCCAGACCGCCGCGCGCCGTCTCCTTGTACTTGACCTTCATGTCGGCGCCCGTCTCCCGCATGGTCTTGATGACCTTGTCCAGCGACACCTTGTGCACCCCGTCGCCGCGCAGCGCCAGCCGGGCGGCCGTGATCGCCTTGATGCTAGCCACCGCGTTCCGCTCGATGCAGGGGATCTGCACCAGGCCACCCACCGGGTCACAGGTCAACCCGAGGTTGTGCTCCATCCCGATCTCCGCGGCGTTCTCCACCTGCTCCGGGCTGCCACCGAGCGCCTCGGCGAGCCCAGCGGCGGCCATCGAGCAGGCCGAACCGACCTCACCCTGGCAGCCCACCTCCGCGCCCGAGATCGAGGCATTTTCCTTGAACAGCACGCCGATCGCGCCGGCCGCCAGCAGGAACCGCACCACGCCATCGTCATCGGCGTTCTCGATGAAGCGGCTGTAATAGTGCAGCACCGCCGGAATGATCCCGGCCGCGCCGTTGGTCGGCGCGGTGACCACCCGGCCGCCGGCGGCATTTTCCTCGTTGACCGCGAGGGCGAACAGTGTCACCCAGTCCATCGCGCGCAACGGGTCGCTGGTCCCGGTGTCCGCCTCCAGGCTGCGCCGCAGCTCCGCCGCGCGCCGCCGGACCTTCAAACCCCCAGGGAGTACGCCGCCGCGCTCGCAACCCGCGGCCACGCACTCCCGCATGACCCGCCAGATCTCCAGCAGACCGGCCCGGATCTCCGCCTCGCTGCGCCAGGAACGCTCATTGGCCAGCATCACCTCGCTGATCGACAGGCCGGTGGTGGCGGTCACCTCCAGCAACTGCGCCCCGGTCAGGAAGGGGTACCGCACCCGCGTGCTGTCCGGCTTGATCCGATCCGCGCCGGCCGCCGCCTCGTCCACCACGAAGCCGCCACCGACCGAGTAGTACGTACGGCCGCGCAGCTCAACACCGGCCCGGTCGTACGCCACGAAGGTCATCCCGTTCGGGTGGTACGGCAACGACCGGCGGCGGTGCAGAGTCAGGTCCCGGTCCGCGTCGAAGTCGATCTCGTGCGCGCCCAGCAGGTTGATCCGCCGCTCGGCCCGGATCCGCTCGACCCGAGGGCCGACGGTGTCCGTGTCGACCGTCTCCGGGGCCTCGCCGGATAGCCCGAGCAACACCGCACGGTCACTGCCGTGGCCGTGGCCGGTGGCGCCCAGCGACCCGAACAACTCGGCCTGCACCCGCGCGGTGTCGGCGAGCAGCCCGTCGGCCTTGAGCCCGGCCACGAAGGTACGAGCCGCCCGCATCGGCCCCACCGTGTGCGAGCTGGACGGCCCGATGCCGACGCTGAAGAGGTCGAAAACACTGATCATGGCTGCGCTTCCTCGCCGTCGTCCCGCCGTTGGGATCCGGCCCGGTCGTGGCCGCCGGTCAGGCGGCCCCGTTGTGGCCGTCCGGTCGGGCGGCCGCCGGCCACCCGGGGTGTGGGTGCCCAACCGGCAAGGCTACCCGCCCAGCTCAACGCCGAACCGTCCCAGGCAGGGCAGACACCCAACCGCCGTGCGCCCGCCGCGCCCACGCCGCCTCCGCGCCACCAGCCCGCCGCTCCGGCCCGCGCCCGCCGCCGCACGATTCGCACTCGATCCAGGATGTAGTGGTCTCCTCCCGCTTGCGATGCCACTACATCAAGGATCGAGCGCGATCCCCCCGAGCCGAGCCGAGCCGGAGGCGACGGCTCGGCCGGAGGCCGGATTGCGCGACGCGGCGGGTTCGGTGTGCGTCGGCGGGCCGCCGCACGGGTAAGCACCTACGGGTCCACGGGTCGCCGATCCTCCTCGGGACCGAGGGAGAGGTGGCCGCCCCTGCCTACCGTGGATTACAGACGCGGCGCACCGCCGCAGAGTGGGAGTACGACGATGAGTCGCAAACTGGTCCGGCCCCGTGAGGGGCGCATGCTCGCCGGTGTCTGCGCCGGCCTCGGTCGACGGTTCGGCATGTCCGCCGGGATGGTCCGGCTGCTGTTCCTGCTGTCGCTGCTGCTGCCCGGCACCCAGGTGATCGTCTACCTGATCCTCTGGATCCTCATGCCGAACGAGGACCGCTACCTGGCCTCCACCGGCCACTGACTGACCGGCCACTGACCCGCCGACGTCGGCCCCGCCGACGTCGGCCCCGGGCCCGCAACGCCCCGCCCCACAATGCCCCGCCCCGCCACCTCCGGGACACCCGAGATCCAGGCCGCAACTTCAGGGATACTGCTGCCTCACGACCGCCGGAGACAGCAACATCCCTGATGTTGAGCAGATCTTGCGGGCCACCGCGGCGGGGGAACAGCGCAGGGCGGGGCGGGACAGTCCGACGCTGGGCCCGGGGGCAGCCCGGCGGCGCAGCGCAGCCCGGCGGCGCAGCGCAACCCGGCGGCGCAGCGCGAAGCGCCCGTCCCGACACTGTCGGGGCGGGCGCTTCGTCGTGTCGGGCGGCCCGGGACGGGCCGTGGGTCAGGGGGCGGTGTAGGTGACCGTGATCTGCTGGTAGCCGAGGGAGCGCAGCAGCCCCTCCAGCATCTTGCGGGTGTTTTCCTCCGCGCGGGCGGCGAGCCCGCTGTCCCGGGCGGCGGCGGTGATCCGTTCCTCGGCGAGCTGGTAGACCTGCTGCTGCCGGTTGGGATCGTTGCCGACCAGGTCGCCCAGCCGGTTGAGCAGGCCGCGCTGCTCGGCGAAGACGTAGCTCTTCTCCAGGTCGAGGTTGGTCTCGCCGAACTGCGGCGCGGGCAGCTTGATCTCGACCGACTTGCCGTCCGCGGACTGGACGATGGCACCGTCACCGATCTTGGCGAAGTCGACGTACGCCTCGACGCTGCCCGCCCCGACGAACAGGGTGCGTTCGTTGAGCAGGAAATCCGGAACGTTGCGCCGGTCGTTCTGGGTGTCGACCACGACCTGGAAGTTGCCCTCGGCGGCCACGTAGCGGCTGAGGTCCTGGATCGACTTCAGCAGCGGCGGCTGACTGCGATCGGTCTGCTCCTTGGCGAACGGGTTTCGGAAATCCGGCAGGAAGCCGGTCGCCTGCACACCGAGCAGCACCACCACGGCCAGCGCGGCGGCGCCGAGCAGCCAGAGCAGGCTGCGGGTCGGGCCACCGGGGCCGCTCGGCCTCGGGCCGTCGGAGCCACCCGGTGTGTCCGTGGTCGGCTCGGGTGTCGCGGCCGACCGCTCCTTGAGGTCTTCGCCGGTCGGGTAACCGGGGAACTCCCTCGTGGGCTCGTTGACGCCAGCATCGCGGGCCATCACGTTCACCGTCCTCGTCAGACACGTCGTCTAAACAATGACGGTACGGCCCTCGTACGACAGTCGCGCGCTGAGCGCCCGGAATGCGCAAACGTGCAGGTCAGGCGAAGGCGGAAACGCCGGTGAGCCGCTGCCCGACGACCAGCTGGTGGATCTCCGAGGTGCCCTCGTACGTCAGCACGCTCTCCAGGTTGTTGGCGTGCCGCATCACCGGGTACTCCCCGGAGACGCCGTTGGCGCCGAGGATGGTGCGGCACTGCCGGGCGATGGAGAGGGCCTCCCGTACGTTGTTGAGCTTGCCCACGCTGACCTGGTCGGGCCGCAGTCGACCGGCGTCGGCGAGCCGGCCCAGGTGCAACGCGAGCAGCTGCGCCTTCACCAGCTCGACGGCCATGTCGGCGAGCTTGGCCTGGGTGAGCTGGAAGCCGGCCAACGGGCGGCCGAACTGCGTGCGGGTGGTGGCGTACGCCAGGGTGGTCTCCAGGCAGTCCCGGGCGGCGCCGACGGCACCCCAGACGATGCCGAACCGGGCCTCGGTGAGGCAGCTCAGCGGGGCCTTGAGCCCGACCGCCTCGGGCAGTTGGGCGTCCGCCGGGAGCCGGACGTCGTCCAGCACGATCTCGCCGGTCACCGACGCCCGCAGCGACATCTTGCGACGGATCTCGCGGGCCGTGACACCGGGGGTGTCCATCGGTACGGCGAAACCCCGCACGCCGGCGTCGGTGCGCGCCCAGATCACGCCGACGTCGGCGATCGGCGCATTGGTGATCCACATCTTCCCGCCGGTGAGCACCCAGTCGTCGCCGTCGCGGCGGGCCCGGGTGGCCATCGACGCCGGGTCGGAGCCGTGGTCCGGTTCGGTCAGGCCGAAGCAGCCGATCGCCTCGCCGGTCGCCATCGACGGCAGCCAGCGCTGCTTCTGCTCCTCGCTGCCGTAGCGCCAGATCGCGTACATGGCCAGCGAACCCTGCACCGAGACCAGTGAGCGGACGCCGGAGTCGGCGGCCTCCAACTCCTGGCAGGCCAAGCCGTACGCGACCGCCGAGGCACCGGCGCAGCCGTAACCGCTCAGGTGCATGCCGAGCAGCCCGAGCTTGCCGAACTCGCGGGCCAGCTCCCGGGCGGGCACCCGGCCCTCCTCGTACCAGTCGGCGACGTCGGGACGGACCCGGTCGTCGAGGAGCTGGCGGACGACGTCCCGGATCTGCCGCTCCTCCTCGGTGAGCGACGGGTCCAGGTCGAGCAGGTCGAGCGGAGCGGTCATGAACGCCACCTTAACGAAGACTCAGGCCGCTGGGCGTGGTCGCTTCACTCGACCGGCTCGGCGAGCACCAGCACCCGGGCGTGGATCTGGTTGCGCTGCTGCAGAGCGGCCCGCAAAGCCCGGTGCAGCCCGTCCTCCAGATAGAGACCACCGTTCCACTGCACCACGTGCGGAAAGAGATCGCCATAGAAGGTGGAGTCCTCGGCGAGCAGCTTGTCCAGTGCCAGCTCACGCTTGGTGGTGATCATCTGGTCCAGCCGCAGTGGCCTCGGCGGGATCTCCGCCCACTGCTTGAGCGTCAGGTTGTGCTCCGGATAGGGACGCCCGTCCCGGACCGCTCTGAAGATCACGACGGCACGCTCCCCTCCCCGTGGCCCGGCCGACCGACGGCATCCAAGCCGAGTCGCGGCGGGCGCCGCGCGGCGCGGCACCAATGACCGTGCCAGCCTAGCCGCCCTGCGCACACTGCGTTCTGCTCCCTGATGTCAGTTTCGCTACCGCTCGTCCGATCCTCAACCGGACGAACGGGGCATCATGCTCAGCTCCACCGACCGCGACGGACCACTTCGTCCACGGGACGGCGCCCTCTGCGCAGCGACGGTGACCGATGGTCGGCTGCCCGGTAACCGATTGTGACGGCACCGATGGGCTGGTACTCCGCCGGCACGCCGAACGCGTCCCGGTAGGCGGCCAACCGCTGCGGTGGGATGCCGAAGAAACACGCCCCGAGCCCCTCGTCCACCGCGGTGAGCAACATCAGCAGCGCGGCGAAACCGGTGTCCACGTGCCAGTAGGGCACCGGCCAGCGGTCCGTCGACCGGTCCGCCCAGCCCTTGTCCGGCTCCGCGTACCGGTCGAGATAGGCCGACTCGTTGGCGTGCGGCACCACGATCAGCGGTGCCCGGCGCATCCCGGCCAGCCAGCGGTCCCGCCCACCACCGTCCGGTGTGGTGGCGGCCCAGAACCGCTCTCGGTCGGCCGCCTCCTCCAGCACCAGGAAACCCCAGCCCTGGGCGAACCCGGCCGACGGCGCACGCACCGCGTGGTCGAGCAGCCGGTCCACAACATCGGGCGGGACCGGGCGGTCCGGGTCGTAGTTGCGCACCATCCGGCGGCGCCGGACGACCTCGGCGAACTCCATCAGGCCCCGGGCCGGACGCCCCAGGCGCCCCGCCAGGTCGCACCGGGCTTGAGCGTGAGCAGGTCCTTGCCCGAGCGGAACGCGTCCGGCGGGCAGGTCATCGGCTCGATCGCCACCGAGCGGCGGTGCCGCTCGCCAGTGAGCGCGTCCCCGGTGAACACCTGCCACCAACCGAACTCCCGGTCGGCCCAGAGGCTGACGCCGGCCGAACCGTCCGGCGCGGTGAGGCTCACCGACGAGCCGCCGTCCGCGTCGGCGATCACGCCGCCGAAGCAGAGGTCGAGCTGGGCGCCGCCGATCCGGCGTGGGCTGGTCCAGTCGTACTCGGTGCCGGCCACCGGGGTCGCACCGACCGGCAGCAGACGCCCGTCCACCAGCAGCCGGAGCCGGGTCGGCAGCCGCATGGTCAGGTCATCCACCGCGACGCCCGGCAACTGCAGGTACGGGTGTACGGAGAAGCCGAACGGCGCCGGCTCACCGCCGGTGTTGGTCACCTCGTGCTCGGCGCGCAGCCCGTCCGGGCCCACGCTCCACCGGCTGCGCAGCCGCAGCGGCCACGGATAGCCGGGCTGCGGCGGCAGGTCGTAGCCGACCGTCACCGCGTCCGCCGACTGCTCCAGCAACCGCCACGGCACCCAGTTGACCAGCCCGTGGATGGCCACGTGCCGCTCCGGCTCGGTGAGCGGGAGCTGGTGCGTCCGGTCCCCGAACGCGTAGCGGCCGTCCCTGATCCGGTTCGGCCACGGCGCCAGCACCTGCCCGGCGCAGCCGGGGCAGACCTCGTCCTCCTGGTACCCGTCGAGCAGGTCGACACCGTCGTGCCGGTAGGTCCGTACCCCGCCGCCCACCTCCACGATGACGGCCTCGTGGCCGGCGGCGGAGATGGTCCACTGGGCGCCGGAGGGCGGGCGCTGGTCGGGGCTTTCCATGCCGGCGACCCTAACTGGTCACGTTCGGTCGCCGCTCGACGACGTCGCGGCCCGGTAGCGCAGCAGCGCCGGGAAGGCGACCGCGAGCACCACCACGAGCACCGCCGACGCGAGACCGCCGGCCACCCAGGCCACCCCGCCACCGAACCCGGCGGCCATGGTGCCGGCCCGCAGGTCGCCCAGGCGCGGGCCGCCGGCGACCACCACCGTGTTGACGCCCTGGAGCCGGCCACGCATCCGGTCCGGCGCGTACACCAGCATCATGGACTGGCGCAGGACCGCGCTGACCAGGTCGGCGGCACCGGCCACGGCGAGCAGCAGGACCATCAGCCAGAGCTGGTGGGCCAGCCCGGCCGCGGCGATGGCGATGCCCCAGGCGACCACCGCGACCACCAGGCCGAGCCCCTGCCGGCGGAGTCGACCGATCCAGCCGGAGGTCAATCCGCCGATCATCGACCCGATCGCGATGGCGCTGTAGAGCCAGCCGACCGCGCCGCCGCCACCGAACCGCTCGCTGGCGATCTCCGGGAACAGCGCCCGTGGCATGGCCAGGATCATGGCGATCAGGTCCACCCCGAAGGAGAGCAGCAGCACCGGCGTGGTGGCCAGGTAGCGGAAACCGTCGAGCACGCTGGCCAGGCCGGCACGGCGGGCCTGACCGTCGGCGGTCGGCTCCGGTGGCAGCGGGGGCAGGCGCAGCGCGGCCCAGAGCATCGCGGTGAACAGCACGGCGTCCACGCCGTACGCGATCGGCAGGACCACCTCGGTGCGCGGCGAGGCGGCGAGGATCAGGCCGGCGGCAAGCGGGCCGGCCACCGAGGCGGCGGTGAAGGTCGTGTAGTTCAGGGTGCTGGCGGCCGGCACCAGGTCGTCCGGCACCAGCCGGGGCAGCATGGCGCTGCGGGCCGGCGAGCTGATGGCGAACGCCACCGACTGCACCGCCATCAGCGCCAGCAGCAGCACCGGGCTGCCCACGTTCAACAGCGCCTGGACCAGCAGCCCGAGGGTGGACGCCCAGAGCAGCACCGACCCGCCGAGCAGCACCGAACGGCGGTCGCGGGCGTCGGCCACCGCGCCGCCCCAGAGCCCGAAGACCAGCAGGGGTACGAAGGCAGCCACGCCCAGCAGGCCGACCCAGAACGAGTCCCGGGTCAGCGCGTACATCTCCACCGGCACCGCGACGGCCGTGAACTGGAAGCCGAACATCGCCACGGTGTTGCCGAGCCAGAGGCGCCGGTACGCCGGTACGCCGAGCGGCCGCACGTCGATCGCCCAGCGGCGCGCTCCGCGCGGTCGGGTCTCCTGTACGCCCGTCACGGCGCCAGCCGCTCGACGATCCAGCCAGCGACGCCGGCACGGTCGCCGTCGTCGCTGGGGTCGCCCTCGTCCGCCCGGCGGAAACGGAGCCGGTCGTGCAGCCGACCGGCCCGGCCCTGCCAGAACTCCACCGAGTCGGGCCGCACCCGCAGGCCGCCCCACTGCGGCGGGGCGGGGATGGCGCTCGCGTCGGCGAACCGCTCGGCCGCCACCCGGTAGTTGTCCTCCAACGCGGCCCGGTCCGGCACGACCTGCGACTGCGGGCTGGCCCAGGCACCGAGCTGGGAGCCGCGGGGGCGGCTGGCGAAGTACTCCTCGGTGGTCGCCCGGTCGACCGGCTCGATACGCCCGGTGACCACCACCTGACGCTGCATCGGGAACCACGGGAAGACCAGGCTGGCGTACGGGTTGCCAGCCGCTTCGACACCCTTGCGGGACAGGTGGTTGGTGAAGAAGACGAAGCCGTCCGGGTCGTACCCCTTCAGCAGCACCGTCCGCCCGCTCGGCCGGCCGGCGGCGTCGGCGGTGCCCACCACCATCGCGTTGGGTTCGGTCAGCCCGAAGGCCACCGCGTCGGCGAACCAGCGCTCGAACTGGGCGTGCCAGTCGGCGGCCAGGTCAGCTTCGGTCAGGCCCAGGTCCGCCGCGTACTCGTTACGCATCGCGGCCGGGGCAGGTGTGTCGCCCGTCACGTTCCTATTCCTCCTCAACGGCCCCGCCGACGCCCTCCCGCGCTGGCCAGCCCGCACCGCCCAGTCTCACCGAGCGGCGGAGAGAATGCGCGTCCGGGGATGTTGTATGCAGCACAGTCGCGGTGGGTCGCGTATCCGGTTACTCAGCAGGCAAGATGTTCCGAACACACCCCTGAGGGTCGCCTAAGGCGCTCGGCCGATCGGGCCGGATGAGCCTGACCGGGCGCACCGACCAGATCCAGGAGAGCGACATGGCCGATTTCAAACCCGGACTGGAGGGCGTCGTCGCCTTCGAGACCGAGATCGCCGAACCCGACCGTGAGGGTGGCGCACTTCGTTATCGCGGGGTCGACATCGAAGACCTGATCGGCCAGGTCTCGTTCGGCAACGTGTGGGCGCTGCTGGTCGACGGCCGCTTCGGGCCGGGCCTGCCGCCGGCGGAGCCGTTCCCGGTGCCGGTGCACTCCGGTGACATCCGGGTCGACGTGCAGTCCGCGGTCGCCATGCTGGCCCCGTACTGGGGGCTCAGCCAACTGCTGGACATCTCCGACGAGCAGGCCCGCGAGGACCTGGCCCGGGTCTCGGTGACCGCGCTCTCCTTCGTCGCCCAGTCCGCCCGGGGCCTCGGCCTGCCGGCGGTGCCGCAGAAGGAGATCGACAAGGCGCAGACCATCGTCGAGCGGTTCATGAAGCGCTGGCGCGGTGAGCCCGACCCGCGGCACGTCAAGGCCGTCGACGCGTACTTCATCTCGGCCGCCGAGCACGGCCTGAACGCGTCCACCTTCACCGCCCGCATCGTCGCCTCCACCGGGGCGGACGCGGCGGCCTGCATCTCGTCGGGCATCGGCGCCCTCTCCGGCCCGCTGCACGGCGGCGCCCCGTCCCGGGTGCTCAGCATGCTGGAGGCCGTGGAGCGCAGCGGTGACGCGGAGGGCTACGTCAAGGGCGTCCTGGACCGCGGCGAGCGGCTGATGGGCTTCGGCCACCGGGTCTACCGGGCGGAGGACCCGCGCGCCCGCGTGCTCCGACGCACCGCCAAGGAGTTGGGCGCGCCGCGCTTCGAGATCGCCGAGGCGCTGGAGAAGGCCGCCCTGGCCGAGCTCCAGGCCCGCCGCCCGGACCGGGTGCTGGCCACCAACGTCGAGTTTTGGTCGGCCGTGGTGCTCGACTTCGCCGAGGTGCCGGCGCACATGTTCACCTCGATGTTCACCTGCGCCCGGATGGGCGGCTGGAGCGCGCACATCCTGGAGCAGAAGCGGCTCCAGCGGCTGGTCCGCCCGTCCGCCCGCTACGTCGGCCCGGAGACCCGCAAGCCGTCCGAGGTCGAGGGTTGGGCGGCCATCCCGCACGGCGTCTGACGCGTACCTCCGACGGAGCCCCGGCCATCCGGCCGGGGCTCCGTCGCGTCCGGCCGCTGTGGCGTACGCCTCACGGGTGGTCGTGGGACCAGCGATCGGGGCGTCCGGGTCGGGTGCGAGGATGAGGGCCGGCAGTGTCGCCGGATCGCCGGTACGGATCCCGGCCCGCCGTGGATCCCCCGAGCCCTCTGACCGGGCCCCGCCCTCGCCCATGCGGAAGGATCTTCAACACCGTGGCTGACGCACCGATCATCCGGATCCCCGATGAGATCAAGCCCGCCGACGGACGCTTCGGCTGCGGCCCGTCCAAGGTCCGTCCAGCGGCGGTGTCCGCTCTCGCCGAGGTGGCCACGAGCTTCCTGGGCACCTCGCACCGGCAGAAGACGGTCCGCGACCAGGTGGCCCGGCTGCGCGCCGGCCTCGCCGAGTTCTTCTCCCTGCCCGAGGGTTACGAGGTGGTGATCGGCAACGGCGGCACCACCGCGTTCTGGGAGGTCGCCACCTTCGGTCTGATCCGGGACCGGGCGCAGTTCGCCAGCTTCGGCGAGTTCGGCGCCAAGTTCGCCAAGTCGGTCAAGGACGCCCCGTTCCTGGGCGAGCCGACCGTCCGCAAGGCCGACGCGGGCAGCGCGCCGACCCTGGTCGCCGAGGCCGGCGTGGACGTCTACGCGACGCCGCACAACGAGACCTCGACCGGTGTGGCCGTGCCGATCAGCCGGGTGCCCGGGGTCGACGAGGGCGCGCTGCTGCTGGTCGACGCCACCTCCGGCGCCGGTGGCCTCGACGTCAACGTCGGCGAGACCGACGTCTACTACTTCGCACCGCAGAAGTGCTTCGGCTCCGACGGTGGTCTCTGGCTGGCCCTGATGTCGCCGGCCGCGCTGGACCGGGCCGCCGAGATCAAGGCGTCCGGCCGGTACATCCCGGCCTTCCTCGACCTGGTCACCGCGATCGACAACTCGCGGTTGGAGCAGACGTACAACACCCCGGCGCTGGCCACCATCTTCCTGGCCGCCGAGCAGACCGACTGGATGAACGCGCAGGGCGGCCTGTCCTGGGCGGCCAAGCGCACCGCGGAGAGCGCCGCGACGGTGTACGGCTGGGCCGAGCAGTCCACGGTGGCCACTCCGTTCGTCACCGACCCGGCACTGCGGTCCAACGTGGTCGCCACCATCGACTTCGCCGACGGGGTGGACGCCACCGCGATCGCCAGGGCGCTGCGTGCCAACGGCATCGTGGACACTGAGCCGTACCGCAAGCTCGGCCGCAACCAACTGCGGGTCGCGCTGTTCCCGGCCATCGAGCCGGCTGACGTCGAGGCGCTGACCGCGTCCATCGACTACGTGGTCGACCGCCTCTGAGGATCGTCACGTTCGGTGTCCGTCGGGGCCCCGGTGGACACCGAACGTGATCATCCTTGCAGCTCAGTCACGACATGCCGGGTGTCGCTTCCCCCACCCCGTGGCAGATGCGCGTACGGTGGTGCGAGACGCCTGGGTGGCCGACTCGTGGCGTGCGGCCAGCGAAGCGGGACGGAGGCAACGCTATGCGCCCAGTACGCTTCGTCGCCCTCTCCGAGGACGGCCAGGCTCTGGTGCTCGCCGACGAGGTTGGGCGCCTGCTCGCCCTGCCGATCGACGAGCGGATCGCCGGCGTGATGCACCCCGAACCGGGTGCCCCGCCGCTCGCGGTGGCTCCGAGCACCGTCGACCCGATCCCCTCCCTCTCGCCCCGGGACATCCAGGCCCGCATCCGCTCCGGTGAGTCCGCCGAGGATGTCGCGCGGATCGCCGGGGTGCCGGTCGACCGGGTGCTGCGCTACGCCGGCCCGGTGCTCCAGGAGCGGGCGATGCTCGCCCAGCACGCTCGACGCACCCGGCTCAAGGGCGCGGAAAAGGCCACCCCGCTCGCCGAGGTCGTCAACGGCCGGCTGAGCCAGCACGGCATCGACACGGAGAAGATCTCCTGGGATGCGTTCCGGCGCGATGACGGCACCTGGCGGATCGTCGCCACCTGGCCGTCCGGCAAGGCCACCGCCCAGGCCATCTGGGACATGGACAAGACGCGGCAGGCGGTCGCGCCGCACGACGACATGGCGCAGTACCTGTGCGCCGAGCGTCCGACACCGATCCTCGGCCAGGAGCCGGCACCGGAGCGGGGCGGTCACGCCCTGCCCGGTCCGTCACGCGGCGAGCCGAGTCGTGGTGGGCACGGGCTGCCGGCGGCGTCCGAGCACCCGCGCCCGGGCCGGGATCCGATCCGGGCCGGTCGGGACGCCCTGCTCGCCTCACTGGACCGCCCGCTCGGCGCCTCGTCGGGTCGCGGCCTGGAGCCGCGTACCCCGGCTGCCCTGGCCGGTTCGGACGCGCCCCGGCAGCGGCCGGTCGGCGGTGGCGCTGCGGCGCTGCTCGGCGGCGGCCAGGGGTCGGCCTTCGACGACGACGCGGACGTGCCCAAGGAGGTGCCGGCCGTGCCGTCGCTGGCGGTGCTCCGGCCCCGCCGGACGGGTGCGGCGGCGGCTGCCGCCGGCGGCGAGTCCACCGACGCCAACGGCAAGCCCCGTAAGCGGCTGCCGAGCTGGGACGACGTCCTCTTCGGCAGCGGCCCGGCAGCGCGCGAGTCCTCCTGACGCTGCAGGATCCGCAAGGCTGGCAGCGACGGGCTGGCGCATGCGGTTGATCGACTCCGTGCCGGCGATACGGGGGCATTCCCCGCCGCCGATACGCCCACCTCGCCGACCTCGCCTCGATCACCCCCGCCACGAGAGTCAGAGCGGCCAGGCCGCGACGCGCTCGTAGCGCGGTTCGGGGCCGAGGTGGCTGCGCACCAAGAGCAGCTCGGTCGCCGGCCACTCTGGCCCCTGGTAGTCGTCCAGGGTGGCCCGGTCGGCCTCGACGTCCGCCGCGTCGACCCGGTCGCCGGGCCGGGCGACGGTGAGGTGCGGCCGGAGGGGCCTGTCGTCGTACGGCAGGCGGGCGCGCCGGAGCCGGGCCCGGATCAGCCCTGCCAGCACGTGCAGCTCCTCGACGTCACCGCGCAGGTCCACCCAGAGCACGCTGGGCCGGCCCTGGCCGAACAGGCCGCCGCCACCGAGACTCAGCCGCGGCAAGGCGTGCCGGCTGTCGCGGAACTCCTCGGCGGCCAGGCCGAGTGCGCTCTCCACCTCGACCAGCCGGACCGCCTCGACCGCACCGAGGAAGGCCAGGGTGAGGTGCAGGTGGGTGGGGTCGGCGAGGCGGACGTTGGTGCCGGTGGCCGCCGCCGCGCTGAGTCGCAGCCGGGCGAGGGGTGCAACGAGGTGGGCGACCGCCTCGGCGGGAGGGTAGACCGCCACGAAGAGCCGCAAGCGCCGGGCCTTTCAGCGGTGCCGCTGCCGGTGCCCGGCCCGGGCCGCCGGGAGGGCAAGCCCGGCGGCGTGCAGGACGCCCTCCACCCGGACCCGCTCGATCTCCTGGTCGACGCCGTCCAGCTCGCCGAGGTGCTCGGTGATGCCGAGGGCGCGGCAGGCCAGCCGGAGCCGGTCGTCGTACGCCTGGAGGACCGCGCCGTGCCAGACCATCGACCGGCCGGTGCCGCCCAGCCGCTGGCCGCCGAGGCGGCGCAGGTCGGCGGCGAGCTGTTCCAGAGGTCGCCGATCGGTGCGGTCGAACTCGCTGAGGTCGATGTCCCGGGTCAGCGCGTCGGCTTCGATGGCGCGGTCGAGACGGGCGATCGTACGACGTTCGCGCCGACGTTCCCGCCACTCGGACCAGCCGCAGACCACCCGGTCCAGGATTTCGTCGGCGCAGAAGAGCAGGGCGAAGGCCGCCGGGAGGCTGGCCACGGCGAGGAACGCCAGGGCCAGCATCAGCGCGCGTCCGACTCCCACATATCGACGCTAAGCCCCATCGTGCCGGCTCGCCACCACTTTCGCCGCATCCGCGCCATCCGCTCAACGAGACGCGGCCGGGTAGGGGGACCGGGCGGCCCCCCGCCGACAGGGCGAGGGGCCGGTCCAGGGCTTTCAGCAGTCGGCGGAGGTGACGTAGAAGCGGGGCATCGGCAGCACCCGGAAGCGCAGCCGGGCACCGGAATGGCGGAGCTGCCAGGTGAGGGCGATCACCGCGGCGGCCAGCGAGATGAGCCCACCCATCCAGATGCTGGCACCGGCACCGTAGTGCTCCGCGACCCAGCCGATCAGCGGCGCGCCGACCGGGTTGGTGCCCAGGAACACCAGCACCCACAGGGCCATCACCCGTCCCCGGAAGGCCGCGTCGACGCCCATCTGGATCCGCTGGTTGGCGGCCTGGGCGAAGAAGACCATGCAGAAGCCGGTCGGCACCAGCAGCGCCACGACCAGCCAGTACGCCGAGGAGAGGCCGACCAGGGTGCCGAAGCTGGCGCAGGCGATCGCCGCTCCGAGCACCAGCCACACCGACGGGCGGCTACGCCGACCGGTGCCGCTGAGCGCGCCACCGAGCGCGCCGACGGCCAGCGCCGTGCTGAACAGGCCGAAGGAGGCCGCACCGGTGTGGAAGACCGTTTTCGCCAGCGCGGCCAGGGTGAGCTGGAAGTTGAACAGCGACATGCCGATCACCGACATGATCGCCATCGGCAGCAGCAGGTCGGGGCGACGCCACACGTACCGCAGACCGTCGACGACCCGGGCGGACGCCCGCTCGTCGCGCGGCAGCAGGGCGTCGCGGTGCAGCTCGGCTGTACGCATCCGGACCACGTTGACCAGGGGCGCGATGGAGCTGACAGCGGTGAAGAGGAAGACCGGGCCCACGTCGAACGCGGCGATGGCCAGGCCGGCCACGGCCGGGCCGACGATCCGGGCGGAGTTGAACACGGCGGCGTTCAGCGACAGCGCGTTCGGCAGCAGCGGCGTGCCGACCAGTTCGGAGACGAACGCCTGCCGGACCGGGGTCTCCACCGCGTTGGCCGTACCGAGCAGAGCGGCGAAGGCGAAGACGTGCCAGAGCTGCACCAGGTCGGTGAGGACCAGCAGGGACATGCCGAGCGCCAGCAGGCTCCAGAACGTGTTGGCGGCGAAGAGCAGCACCCGCTTGTCGTACCGGTCGGCGAGCCGCCCGGAGAGCAGCGTGAGCAGCAGCACCGGGGTGAACTGACAGGCGGTGACCACGCCGAGCGCGGTGGCCGAGTTGTTGGAGAGCTCGAGGACGAGCCAGTCCTGGGCGATGAACATCATCCAGACGCCGATCAGTTTGATCAGTTGCCCGGATGCGAAGAGCCGGTAGTTGCGGACCGTTAGGGACTGGAACATCGTGCTCAGCTTGGCCTGCACTCTTGGTGCGCCTCCTCCGGACGTACGCGTCATCGACACGTGACGGCACGGGCCCGGTGGCGCGGGCGCGGCTCAGGCGCGAGCGAGCTGCTGAAGAATCCCGGCGGCCCTGTGCAGGGTCTCCCGTTCGTCCTCGGTGAGATCGGCCAGCCGATGGGCCAGCCACTCATCGCGGGCCCGCTCGAACTGGTCGAGCACGGCCTCTCCCCCTTCGGTCGCCGCGAGGATGACCTGCCGGCCGTCGGTCGGATGGGGGGTCCGCTGCACGAGGCCGCGGTCCTCCAACTTCCCGACGATCTTGGTCATCGTCGGCGGCTGCACCCGTTCGACATCGGCCAGTTCCCGGGGCGTCAAGGCACCCGCCAGCCGAAGGCTGGTGAGTGCCGAGACCTGGGTGACCGTGAGGTCGCCGACCGGCCGGGCCTGCCGGACCCGCCGGTTGAGTCGGGTGATCGCATCACGCAGCTGGGGGGCCAGCTGCGCCGGTGGCACGCGTTTCGCCGTCACCGTCCGCTCCGTCACGATAGTTAGCCTAACTAATGAGCCTGGCTAACGACATCCGATATGACCAGACTCACGAGGGGGTCAGAGCACCAGGGACTCGATGGGCCCGCGCAGGAAGTACAGCACGAAGAGCGCCGCCACCCCGTACAGCAGAGGGTGGACCTCCCGGGCCTTTCCCTTGGCCAGCTTGACCACCACGAAGGTGATCAGGCCGGCGCCGATCCCGTTGGAGATCGAGTAGGTGAACGGCATCAGCACGATGGTGAGGAACGCCGGAATGGCGATCTCGTAGTCGGACCAGTCGATCGTCCGCACCGCCGTCATCATCAGGAAACCGACCACCACCAGGGCCGTCGACGCCGCCTCGAACGGCACGACCACGACCAGCGGCGCCAGGAACATCGCGAGCAGGAAGAGCGCGCCGGTGACCAGGTTGGCCGCCCCGGTCCGGGCGCCCTCCGCGACACCGGCGGCACTCTCGATGTACGACGTGTTGCTGGAGGTGCTGGCCGCGCCGCCGGCAGCAGCGGCGATCGAGTCGACGAGCAGGATCTCCTTGGCCCTCGGCGGGGTGCCGCTCTCGTCGAGCAGGCCGCCCTCCTGGCCGACCGCGACCATCGTGCCCATCGTGTCGAAGAAGTCCGTGATCAGCAGGGTGAAGACGAACATCAGCACGACCAGCCAGCCTGCCCGACCCCACGAGTCGAGCACGTTGAACTTGCCGAGCAACGACAGGTCCGGCAGGTCCACGATCGTCTTCGGCAGCTCCGGGACGTTCAGCGACCAGCCCTTCGGGTTGGGCTTCCCGTCGACGAAGGACGGGCCGATGTTGCCGACCGCCTCCACGATCAACGCGAGGACGGTCGAGGCGAGGATGCCGATCAGAATCGCACCCCTCACCCGCCGCACCACCAGCACCAGCGTGACCAGCAGACCCACCACGAAGACCAGCGTCGGCCAGCTCACCAACTTGCCGCCGATGCCCAGGCCGACCGGGACGGTGGTGTTGGCCGCGTCCGGGATGCGCCGGACGAAGCCGGCGTCCACCAGACCGATGATCGTCAGGAAGAGGCCGATGCCCACCCCGATCGCCGTCTTCATCTGGGTCGGCACCGAGCGGAACACCGCGGTCCGCAGACCGGTCAGCACCAGCACCGCGATGATCACACCCTCGATCACCACCAGGCCCATCGCGTCGGCCCAGGTCATCTCCGGAGCGATTTCGTACGCCACCAGGGCGTTGACGCCCAGACCGGCGGCGAGCGCCAGCGGGAACCGGCCGACCACTCCCATCAGGATGGTCATCAGGCCGGCGACCAGCGCGGTCGCCGCAGCCAGCGCCGGGATCGGCAGCGTCTTGCCGTCACCGTCGACGGCGCCACCCAGGATCAACGGATTGAGCACCACGATGTACGCCATCGTGAAGAAGGTGGCCAGGCCGCCGCGTACCTCGCGGCTCACCGTCGACCCGCGGGCGGAGATCTCGAAGAACCGGTCGAAGCCGTTACGCGGGCGAGCAGGGTCGGGTCGTGGGCCGGTCTCGGGCGGCGCTACTGCCATCGGGTCCTCGCAGGGTGATCTTCCGGTTGTCGGGCGCATCGTCCCAGATCGCTGGTCGGCAGGGGAAGAAGGAGATCGCGTACGCTTGCTGGGTGCCGAACGACCAGCCGCCGCGGCCCGAGCCGCTGGACCCCCCGATGGTGCCCTTCGCCGTCGCTGGGCTGATCGCGTGGGCGGTGGCCGGGCTCATCCTGTTGATTTTCTTCCGGGGTTGGCTGACCGACCACCATCACCAGAATTGGCTCTGGACCTGCCTGGCCGGTTTTCTGTGGGGCTTCCCTGGTCTCGCCACGATGATGCGGCACGACGCCAACCGACGCCGCCGCCGCGCCAACTGACCCGAGCGGGTGCGCCGGAACAACCGGCGCGGCCGGTCAGGAGTGCCCGTACGGCTCCGCCGGCTCGGCGGTCTCCACCGACCCCGGTGCACGGCTGACCGACATGGCCTCCACGGCGCTGTCGTCGTACACCGTGGGCAGCTCCTCGACTGCGGTCTCGCCCGCCTCGATCAGCGTCTCGGAGTGGGCGCCGCAGCCGTGGTCGGCGGTCACCACCCGGCCGTCGTCGGGGGCGTAGAAGTTGCCGCACGCGCCGAAGCCCTGCCGCAGCGCACCGGCCAGCGGCAGGTAGAAGCCGCAGGTGCCGCACCGGGCGGCGGCCGGAGCCGCGGCGGAGATGGCCGCGGTGGGACCGTGGTCACCGTCGTACCAGCGCTGCGCAGCGTCGGCGCGGCCCTCCCGGGAGAGCACTCGGGCCCGACCGAGGCCCAGCTCCCAGGCCGTCTCCTCGACCGCCGGGTCGTCGGAGAGCAGGTAACCGGGGGCGAGTCGCTCGTCGTCCGGGGAGGTCGGCAGCAGGTCACCTGGGCCGAGGTCACCGGGCTTGAGCCGCTCCTGCCAGGGCAGCCACCCCGGTGCGAGCAGCGCGTCCGGGCTGGGGAGCAGCACCGTCTCGCAGATGGTCACCGTACGGCTGCGCGCCACCCGGGTGACGGTGACCGCCCAACGCCAGCCGCGGTAGCCGGCGAGCAGGCACTCGAAGTAGTGGGTGACCAGCCGTTCGCCCTCGGCCACGACCTGCAGGTGGTCGCCGACGTCATCGGCGTCCACCTCGGTGATGCCGGCGCGAGCCACGTCGATGGCGGCTGCGCAGACCTGGTCGAGGCGGGCGGCGCGGGTGGATGCGGGCCTGGTCACTTCACCATTGTTCCCCATGCGCCCGGTAGGCGTGACAGGGACTCCCGGGGAACCTTTCCCCGCACTGGTGCGGCGTACCTGGATCAGATGGGCGAGGATGGTGAACATGCCGTCGTACTCCCGCTCTGGGCGATCCGTCCTCGGGCGGACCGTCGGCACCGGCATCCGCGCCATCCGCCTGCTCCTGCGTGGTTCGGTGGGCAGCGGCCGCTGGGTGACCCGCCGGGCCGGCCGGGCCCGAGCGCGGGGCGCCGGCGGCGAGGTCGGCATGGTCCGCCTCTTCGACCTGCACGCCCTCTCCTGCGCTGGTGACACGCTGATCGCCATCGGCCTGGCCGGGACGATCTTCTTCAACGTGCCGCTGGGCGAGGCGCGCAGCAAGGTCGCGCTCTACCTGCTCGTCACCATGGTGCCGTTCGCGATGCTCGCTCCCGTGGTGGGCCCGCTGCTGGACCACTTCCGGCACGGCCGGCGGTACGCCCTGGCCGCCACCATGCTCGGCCGAGCGTTTCTGGCCTGGTTGATCAGCGACTACATCCACGGGTTCGGGCTCTATCCGGCCGCCTTCGGGGTGCTCGCCCTGTCCCGGGCGTACGGCGTGGCCCGGTCGGCGGCGGTGCCCCGGCTGTTGCCCGAAGGGCTCGGCCTGTCCCAGGTGGGTGCCCGGGCCAGCGTCTACGGCACGGTGGCGGGCGCGCTGGTGGCGCCGATCGGGCTGGCCGCGTTCTGGTTCGGCCCGCAGTGGCCGCTCCGGGTCGCATCGGTGATCTTCCTGGTCAGCATGGTGATCTCCCTGCGGCTGCCGCCGAAGGCGGACTCCGAGCCACCGGAGCGGGTCCCCCGGCCACTGCGCGCGCTCGGCCGCAACCGGGGCGAGCGGCCGCTGGGTCGGGGTCGACCGTCGGGTCGGCTGGTGATCGCCACCCTGATCGGCGCCGCGACCCTGCGCGCGGTCTACGGCTTCCTGCTGCTGTTCCTCGCCTTCGCGATCAAAAAGGGCGACCTGACCACCGTCGTGTTCGGGCGCGATCTGGGTGCCGAGTGGGCGCTGGGCCTGGTCGGTGGCGCGCTCGCGGTCGGCACCTTCCTGGCCACCGCGGTCGGCACCCGGCTGCGCATCCACCGGCCGACCGCCATCCAGTCCAGCAGCATGGTCATCGTGGCCGGGGTGGCCGTCCTCGCCGTCATCCAGTTCTCCCTGCCCCTGGTCGCCCTGCTCTGCCTGGTCGCCGCGCTGGCCAGCGGGGTGGCCAAGCTGGCGGTGGACGCCTCGATCCAGGAGCGCATCCCGGAGCGGCTGCGGGCCAGTTCCTTCGCTCACTCGGAGACGGCGCTGATGCTCGCCTTCGTCGCCGGCGGAGGGCTCGGGCTGGTCCCGTTCGACGGCCGGACCGGCATCGCGGTCGCCGCCGGGGTGGGCGTCCTGGCCGCCGCCCGTGGCGTGCTGGTGGCGGGCCGGCTGCGCGCGGAGAAGCTGGCCGGCCGGCCGCTGGGTGACGACGAGCTGACCGTCGACGAGCCGGCGGACGACGGGCCGACGGGCGACCGGGCCGAAGATCCGACGCCGACCTCACCGGCGCCGAGCCCCACCAGCTCGAGGAGCTACGACGACCCGGGGCTCGCCCCGCCGGGCTTCCACATCTACCGCCCCTCGTCCTCGGCCGTCGGTGGCAAGGGCGGTGGCGTGGACGACGAGACCCGCCGGGAATCCCCCGGGCCCCTCTCGTGACCGGCCTGCTGGTGGTGACCGCGGTGCCGGCCGAGGCGGACGCGATCCGGGCCGGTTTGACAGCCGCCACCGGGAGCGACACCGCCGTGACCGTGGCCCCGGTCGGGGTTGGCCCGGCCGTGGCCGGTGCCGCCACCGCCCGACTGCTGGCGCTGGCCGAAGCGGCCGGCAGCCCGTACCGCGCGGTGGTCAGCGCCGGCGTCGCCGGCGGCTTCGCCGGGCGCGTCGCGGTCGGCGACACCGTCCTCGGCACCGCCAGCATCGCCGCCGACCTGGGCGCCGAGTCCCCGGATGGGTTCATCCCCGTCGACGAGCTGGGAATGCCACCCGCGTTGCTCGGCGGCGGCAGCGTGGTGCCGGCCGACCCGCGACTGCTCGCGGCGCTGCGGGCCGCCCTGCCGGCCGCCACGGCCGGCCCGGTGCTCACGGTCAGCACGGTCACCGGCACCGCCGCCAGCACCGAGGAGCTGCGCCGGCGGCACCCGGAGGCGGTCGCCGAGGCCATGGAGGGCTATGGAGTGGCGGTCGCCGCGGCGCAGGCCGGGGTGCCCTTCGCCGAACTGCGGACCATCTCCAACCCGATCGGCCCTCGGGACCGGGACGCCTGGCGGCTACGCGAGGCGCTCGCCGCCCTGACCACGGCTGCCCCGGCCCTGCGCTGACCCAGGCCGCTCAGCTGTATGGACCGATGCTTCCGGGCCATCCTCGAGTTATCAACACTCAGGCGGGAGCTGTGGATAACCCTGTGGACAACCCCTCGGGTCGGTGGACGGACGCCTCTGCGGCTTCGCTGAAGCGGGCAGCAGACCGTTTCCGCAGGTAAGGGGCCCGATGAGGTGTGTCGGTGACTACCAGCGCACACCGTGTGGTTGATCCTGGGTTGATGCGTGTTCTGAGAAGTGTCGCGGTTGTTGCTGTTTTGGCCGTGTTCGGAGCGGGCTGCTCCGGCGACGACAAGCCGGCGGCCGCGCCGACGCCGGTCGTGACGTCGACCGCGTCCGGTGTCGCCGGAGAGCCGAGCGCATCGCCGGGAGCGACGGCGGGGCCGGCCACCGACATCGCCGTCTGGCCCGACGGGCTGACCGCGAAGTTGGTGGCCCTCGAACGGGTCCCGAGCTCGTGGGGTGTCGACGTGCCCAAGACGCGGGCGATCGTGCGGATGACGCTGGAGGTCCACAACGGCGGCACAGTGGCGCTGCCGGTGCCCCCGTCGTCACGACAACTGATCCTCCGCTACGGGGAGAAGATGATCGAGGCCGCCGCCGTGACCGGTCCGAAGTACGCGGACCCGGCGGAGCGGACACAGAAGGCCTTGAGCGTGGACGGGGACACCCCGATCCCGGTCGGGGGGACGGCCCGCTTCGTCGAGTCGCAGACGGTGCCGATGGCCCACGTCAGCGATCTGACCGTGGTGGTGGAGCTGCCGGCGACCAGCGGAAAACGCAAGCCGTACACGCTGACCGCGGCGCACGCCCTGCTGAAGATGGTGCAGTGAGGTAATTGCCCCGCCGGTTGCGCGTCACAGTGGGCGGGGTGGGCGCGGAGGGCGCCGCGCGGGCGGGGCTACCGTGGGGGCGTGGCGCTCTCCCTGGCGATCTCTCCCTGCCCCAACGACACCTTCGTCTTCCACGCCCTGGTGCACGGGCGGGTGGATGGCGCTCCGCCGGTCGAGGTGACGTACGCCGACGTGGACGTCACCAACACGGCCGCCGAGCGGGGGGCGTTCGACCTGGTGAAGGTGAGCTTCGCGGCGCTGCCCTGGCTGCTCGACGACTACCACCTGCTGCCCTGCGGTGGCGCGCTCGGTCGCGGATGCGGGCCACTGGTGCTCACCAAGGGTGACCGCACCGACCTGACCGGCGCCACGGTCGCCGTGCCGGGTGACCGGACCACCGCGTACCTGCTGTTCCGGCTCTGGTCGGCGGGGCGTCCGCCGGCCCGGATCGAGGTCGTCCCGTTCAACGAGATCATGCCCGGCGTCGCGGCCGGCCGCTACGACGCTGGGCTGGTCATCCACGAGGCTCGGTTCACCTACCACCGGCACGGCCTGACCTCGCTGGTCGACCTCGGCGAGTGGTGGGAGGCCGACACCGGCCTGCCCATCCCCCTCGGCGCGATCCTGGCCCGGCGTGGCGCGGTGGACCCGGAGGCCGCCGCCGGCTGGGTCCGCGAGTCGGTCCGCCAGGCCTGGGCCGACCCGACGGCCAGCCGGGAGTACGTGCTGGCGCACGCCCAGGAGATGGAACTCGACGTGGTGGACCGGCACATCGACCTCTACGTCAACGAGTTCACCGCAGACCTGGGCGAGGCCGGCTTCGCCGCCGTGGCGGCGCTGCTCGACCGGGCCGCCGACGCCGGGCTGACGCCTCAGACCTCCAGCTCGCGCGCGACCGCGTGGACCAGCTGAGCGATCTTCTGGGCGGCCTTCCGGTCCGGGTACCGGCCCCGACGCAGGTCGGGCTGGACCTTCGCCTCCAGCACCTTGATCATGTCCTCGACGAGGCCGTGCAACTCCTCGGCTGGCCGGCGGCGCAGCTCCGCCACCGACGGCGGCGCGTCCAGCAGCTTGACCCCCATGGCCTGCGCGCCCCGGCGGCTGTCCACCACGCTGAAATCGACCCGCTGACCACCCTTGAGCTCGGTGACCCCGGCCGGTAGCGCGCCCTTGGGCAGAAACACGTCGCCACCCTCGTCACTGGTGACGAAGCCATAACCCTTGGCCGTGTCGTACCACTTCACTCGACCCGTAGGCACCTGAGAACCCCTGCTTCACTTGAACCGTCTACTGCTCCAAGGCTAGCTGGATCATGCCGTCGAGCGCCGCTGGGAATTCGGTGAGATCGTTCAACACCACCTCCGCCCCCGCCGCGCGCAGCTCCTCCGGGGAGCACGGCCCGGTGGCGACGGCGATTCCGGGGACCCCGGCCGCCCCGGCCGCCAGCATGTCGGCGACGTGATCCCCGACGTAGTGCGTGGCGTCGTACTGTCGCAGGGCGACGGCCTTGCCCTCGGCGAACAGGTCACCGGCCAGCTCGTCGACCGCGAGGCCGAGGTGCTCCAGGTGCAGCCGGGCCAGCCGGCCGAGCTTGGCGGTGACTACCAGCACCCGGCCGCCCCGGGCGCGGATCGCGTCGATCGCCACCCGCGCGCCGGGCAGCGGCAGGGTCGGCGTGATCGCGTACGCCGGGTACAGCTCGCGGTACGTGTGCACGGCCGACTCGACCTGCTCGGGCGGGAACCAGTAGGCGAGCTCGGTACGCAGCGGCGGGCCGATCCGCGACACCGCCAGCTCAGCGTCCACCGGCACGCCGGTCCGGGCGGTCAGCGCCCGGAAGGTCGCGGCGATGCCGGGGCGGGAGTCGACCAGGGTCATGTCGAGGTCGAATCCGACAGTCAGTGCGGGCATGCCGAGAAACGTACCCGCGACTCCCAGTCGGCCGGACGTCCGAGGGGCGCGATGCCCCGGTCCCGGGCTAGCGTGGAACGACGATGACCACCTCACTCGCCGACCACCTGCGGTCGCTCCCCGACGAGGCGCTGGCCGCGCTCCTCCAGCTGCGGCCCGACCTCGTCGTGCCCGTGCCCGCCGACGTCTCCGCCCTGGCCAACCGGGCCCAGTCCCGGGTCTCGGTGGCCCGCGCGCTGGACGGACTGGACCAGTTCACCCTTCAGATCCTCGACGCCGCCCGCCTCACCCGGGTCGCGGGTGACGGCACCACGGCCACCGAGGCGGTGCTCGCCATGGCGACCGCCGGGCCACGCCCGCCAGCGCCGACGGCCGTCCGGGCCGCCGTCGACCGGCTGCGCGCTCTCTTCCTGCTGTACGGCCCGGAGCACGCCCTTGAGGTGGCCCCGGCCGTCGACGAAGTGTCCCCGTACCCTGCCGGGCTTGGCCGGCCGGCCGACGAGCTGGACCCGCGGACGGCCGCGCTCTGCGCGGACCCGGCGAAGCTGCGGCGGACGCTGCTCGCCGCACCCCCGTCGGCCCGGGCGATCCTGGATCGGCTGGCCGCCGGACCGCCGGTCGGCAGCGTGCCCCCGGGCGCGTTGCAGGCACCGCCGCTCGGCGCGGACGACGCCGTGCTCTCCGACCCGACCAACGGTGGCGCGCCGACCGGCTCGCCGGTGCGCTGGCTGGTCGACAACCGGCTGCTGGTGCCCGTCTCCGCCGGCTCGTCGACGACCAGCGGCACGGTGGAGCTGCCCCGCGAGGTCGGCCTGCTGCTGCGTCGGGACAGCGGCCCGCTGGGGCCGCTGCGCACCAGCCCGCCGCCGGTCGCCGCCGCGCCGCGTGAGGCGAAGGCGGTCGACTCGGCCGGCGCTGGGCAGACCATGGAGGTGGTCCGGCACACCGAAGGGCTGCTGGAGCAGCTTGCCGCCGAACCAGCGCCGGTGCTGCGC
This sequence comes from Micromonospora sp. CPCC 205539, assembly GCF_036906815.1. NCBI lineage: Bacteria > Bacillati > Actinomycetota > Actinomycetes > Micromonosporales > Micromonosporaceae > Micromonospora > Micromonospora sp. CPCC 205539. The sequence continues at coordinate 173,132 of NZ_JBAKHW010000012.1, forward strand.
TCGGGCGGCATCGGTGTCCGCGACCTGCGCCGGCTGGCTCGCACCGCCGGGCTGGACGAGCCGACCACCGCACTGCTGCTCGAGGTGGCGTACGCGGCGGGTCTCGCCGGCGAGATGGAGCTGCCCGGGGCGACCACCACCCGGTACGGGGCGGACCAGCAGGTGCTGCCGACCGGCGGGTACGAGGTGTGGCGCGCCGCATCGCTGGCCCAGCGCTGGGAGCAGTTGGCCCGGGCGTGGCTGACCATGACCCGACAGGTCGGGCTGGTCGGCCGGCGCGACGACCGGGACCGGCCGATCGCCGCGCTCTCCGCCGAGGCCGAGCGGGCCGGCGCGACGGCCACCCGGCGGGTCGTGCTGGGTGTGCTCGCCGACCTGGAACCGGCCACCGCGCCCACCGCGGAGGAGGTGCAGGACCTGCTGGACTGGCGGGCGCCACGACGCAGCCGGGGCCGGGAGGCCGCCCACCGGGAGGTGCTGGCCGAGGCGGCCCAGCTCGGCGTGACCGGCCTGGGTGCGCTCACCTCGTACGGTCGGCTGCTGCTGGCCGACCTGACCTCGGCCGACGAGCGCGGTGGCGAGGACCCGCTCGGGCTGCAGGCGGACGTCGAGAGCGGCGACCCGTCCAGCGCCGCCCGGGCACTGGACGCGCTGCTGCCCGCCCCGGTCGACCACTTTCTGGTGCAGGCCGACCTGACCGTCGTGGTGCCCGGGCCACCCGAGCCGGGGCTCGCCGCCGAGTTGGAGGCGATGACCGAGCCCGAGTCGGCTGGCGGAGCCAGCGTGCACCGGGTCACCACGGCGAGCATCCGGCGGGCGCTGGACGCCGGCTACTCGGCCGATGACCTGCACGAGCTGTTCCGGCGGCGGTCGCGTACGCCGGTGCCGCAGGGGCTCAGCTACCTGGTGGACGACGTGGCCCGTAAGCACGGCGGGCTACGGGTCGGCTCGGCCGGGGCCTACCTGCGCAGCGACGACGAGGCGCTGCTCACCGAGGTGCTGGCCGACCGGCGGTTGGAGCCACTCACGCTGCGCCGGCTCGCCCCGACGGTGCTGAGCACCCCGTACGTGGTCGGTCGGCTGCTGGGCGCGCTGCGCGACGCCGGGTACGCCCCGGTGCCGGAGGACGCGAGCGGCAGCATCGTGCTGGCCCGGCCCCGGATCCGACGGGCCCCGGCCCGCGTACCGGTGATGACCCGGACGCTGGATCCGCTGGCCGCCCCGAAGCTGCCCATGCCGCGGCTGCTCGGGGTGGTGGAGCACATCCGACGGGGTGAGGCGGCGGCGCGGGCGGCGCGGCGGGCACCGGCGGTGGTGCGCGGCGGGGCGGCGGGGCTCGGCGGCGGCCCGGTGCCGGCGCACACGCACAGCGAGGCGTTGGCCGTGCTTCAGCAGGCCGTCCGGGACCGGGCGCTGGTCTGGGTGGGATACGTGGACGCGCACGGGGCAACCGCGTCCCGGCTGGTCAAGCCGGTCTCGATCGGTGCCGGCTACCTGCGTGCCGAGGACGAGCGGACCGAGATGCTGCACACCTTCGCGCTGCACCGGGTCACCGCGGCGGTGCTGGCGGACTGACCGGGAGCACCACCGGGCCGCGAGCGCTCGCTGCTCAGCGGCGGCTACGGCGGAACGTGCCGACGACCGAGACGATCAGCAGCAACGCGAAGCCGGCACCGGCGGATTCACCGAGCGAGTCGACGAAGCCCTGCCGCAGGATCAGCCAGCCGAAGAGGAACCACCCGACGAGGAACGTCGCCGCGACGACGTACGCCGCCACGGTCGCCGCGGACACCTCGTCGGGTGGTATCTGTTCATGGTCTGCGATCACGTCACGGTCGACCGTCATGCCCAGCCTCCCCGCCCGGTCCGGCCCTGGAGTCCAAGAGTGTCACTCGCAGAACCGGTCCGACAGGGGGTTGAACCCGCGATTCGACGCGGCGCTCAGGTGCCGGGGCGCCGGCCGATCAGCACCACCCTGGTGCCGACCTTGCCCAACTCCCACATCCGGACGGCATCGACGTGCAGCAGGTTGACGCAGCCGTGCGACCCGATCGACTTCTCGTGCAGGTACGTCGTGGTCTCGTGGAAGCCCATGCCCTGGGTGAAGTGCTGCCAGTAGGGCAGCCACACCTCGTACGGGTCGGACCACTCCTTCGGATTGCGGTAGTTGACCTTGTAGGTGCCGGACGGCGTGCGGTAGCCGGACATCCCGGTCCGGGTCACCGTCGGCGCCATGATCACTTTGCCGCTCCGGACGGCCCAGACGGTCTGGCGGGTCAGGTCCACGCAGAACGTGGTGCCCGAGCCGGCCTTGCAACTGGCCGGGTCGGTGGTGGCGAGCCGCTTGGCCACGTCGTACGTGGTGGGGCCGGCGCGACCCTCGGCGGGGCGGATGCCGTACCGCTTCTGGAACTTCTTGATGGCGGCGCAGTCGGCGGCGGACTGCCGGCCGTCCACGGTCACCGTCCCGAAACCGCCCAGCCGGGCCAGGTACGTCTCCACGGCTCGTTGCTGCTCGCCCTGCGGGCACCCGGCGGCCGCCGGCGCGACGGTGCTGGTGGCCGGCTTCGGCGGCGTGCTGCGCTCCGGCTTCGGTGACGTCGTGCGGCTGGGCTTCGGCGTCGGTGCGGTCGTGGCAGGTTGGTCACGCTGGTCGGGCCCGGTTGTGTCGCTCGCCCCCGTTGAACCATCCGCTACACCTGCCGGGGCGGCTCCCCCGCCGCCACCCCCGCCGGCCTGCGGATCGAACGCGCACGCACCGGCGCCGACCAGCGTGACCACCACCAGAGCGACCAGTCGAGAAGTGATCCGGACATGCCTCATGGAACCTCCCCTGGACAGTCGTCCCATTGCTAGACGTTTATAAGTGCCCTGCCGGTTGCGTCCGGTGAGCATCTTTCTTCCGACACTTCGGGCCGTGCAACACTGGATGGTCGGCCGGCGGTGGGTAAGCAACCGCGTCGGCCGGACGGCCAACCGGAGGAGAGGACGCTGGCGTGAGTGGTGGACCACTGATCGTTCAGTCGGACAAGACCCTGCTGCTGGAGATCGACCACCCCGACGCGCAGGCCTGCCGCATGGCGATTGCACCCTTCGCCGAGCTGGAGCGCTCTCCCGAGCACGTGCACACCTACCGGCTGACTCCGCTCGGCCTGTGGAACGCCCGCGCCGCGGGGCACGACGCCGAGGCCGTCGTGGACGCACTGATCAAGTACTCCCGCTACCCGGTGCCGCACGCGCTGCTGGTGGACGTGGCCGAGACGATGGACCGCTACGGCCGACTGCAACTCGCCAACGACCCGGCGTACGGCCTGGTGCTGCGCGCTCTCGACCGGCTGGTGCTGATCGAGGTGGCCAAGAGCAAGAAGCTCGCCGGCATGCTCGGCAACAAGATCGACGATGACACCATCCAGGTGCACCCGTCCGAGCGCGGCCGACTCAAGCAGGCGCTGCTCAAGCTGGGCTGGCCGGCGGAGGATCTGGCCGGCTACGTCGACGGCGAGGCGCACCCGATCGAGCTGGCCGAGGCCGGCAAGGACGGCCGCAAGCCGTGGACGCTGCGGTCGTACCAGCGGGAAGCGGTGGAGGCGTTCTGGGCCGGCGGGTCCGGCGTCGTGGTGCTGCCCTGCGGTGCCGGCAAGACCCTGGTCGGCGCGGCGGCGATGGCCGAGGCGAAGGCGACCACGCTGATCCTGGTCACCAACACAGTCGCCGGCCGGCAGTGGAAGCGGGAGCTGATCGCGCGCACCTCGCTGACCGAGGAGGAGATCGGGGAGTACTCCGGCGAGCGCAAGGAGATCCGCCCGGTCACCATCGCCACGTACCAGGTGCTCACCGCGCGACGCGGCGGCGCCTTCACCCACCTCGACCTGTTCGGGGCGCGCGACTGGGGCCTGGTCGTCTACGACGAGGTGCACCTCCTGCCCGCGCCGATCTTCCGGTTCACCGCCGACCTCCAGGCCCGCCGCCGGCTCGGCCTCACCGCCACCCTGGTCCGCGAGGACGGCCGCGAGGGCGACGTGTTCAGCCTGATCGGCCCCAAGCGGTACGACGCGCCGTGGAAGGACATCGAGTCGCAGGGCTGGATCGCCCCGGCCCAGTGCACCGAGGTCCGGGTGACCCTGACCGACGCGGAACGGATGTCGTACGCGACGGCGGAGGCCGAGGAGCGCTACCGGATGGCGGCCACCGCGCGCACCAAGCTGCCGGTGGTCAAGGCCCTCGTCGACCGGCACCCGGACGACCAGGTGCTGGTGATCGGTGCCTACATCGACCAGCTACACCAACTCGGCGACTACCTCGACGCGCCGATCATCCAGGGCTCGACCACCAACAAGGAGCGGGAACGGCTCTTCGACGCGTTCCGCACCGGCGAGATCCGCACGTTGGTCATCTCCAAGGTCGGCAACTTCTCGATCGACCTGCCCGAGGCGGCGGTGGCGATCCAGGTCTCCGGCACCTTCGGCTCCCGCCAGGAAGAGGCGCAGCGCCTCGGCCGGGTGCTGCGACCCAAGGCCGACGGCCGACAGGCGCACTTCTACACGGTGGTCAGCCGAGACACGATCGACACGGAGTACGCCGCCCACCGGCAGCGCTTCCTGGCCGAGCAGGGCTACGCGTACACGATCATCGACGCCGACGACGTCCTGGGCCCGTCCCTGCCGTCGTTCGACTGACCCGCCCCGGCGCCGACGCTGCCCCAGCGGCGCCGGCGCCCGCCGTTGATCCACTCCAGATCACCGATGTCGGGGTGTCCCGGTCGCTCGGACACCCCCAGATCAGCGAACCGGAGTGGATCAGAGGGCTTCCCGGTCAGCGCACAGGTAGAGCCGGGCGGGCTGACCGTCTCGGCCGAGGACCAGCAGGGCGTACGCCATTGGGTCTTCTGTGACCGGCCGCTGCCCGGCGGCGCGCGGTGTGCGCTGCCCACCGATCACCTGTCGCCCTGCTCGGGCCGGGCACGGCCGAGCGTCTGACCAGGCCCAAGGCCGCGATGTCTAGAGGACCCGGGTGACCTGCTCGGCGGCGACGACCGCGTCGCGCTGCGCCGGGTCGAGGTTGGCGCTGATCACCACGGACGCGCCAGCAGAGAGCGGCGCGAGCAGCCACTTCAGCGGCTGCTCCGTCTCGGCGGCGTCGACCAGCAGGCGGTCGCCAGCGCGCAGGTCCAGCATTGCCGCGAACTCCTTCGCAAGCGCGCCCCACTGACCGTAGGTGGAGCCGTCCGCGGTGGCCGGGTCCGACGGGTGGATGGCGGTGTGCGCAGGCGTGACGTCCGAATAGCGAAGCACCTCGGCGGACCAGTCCAGCCAGCCCAACGGCACGTCGGCCAGCTTGCCCGGCCCGGTGCCGACGAGGTAGCGGTGCGTGGCCTCTGGCACGTCCTCCAGCCAGTCGTCCTGCCGCTCGGGCGTTACCAGGACCGCGTCGAACGGCCGGTCGCCGCCCGCCTCGAGGACCGCCAGGCCCGCGGTGGCCCGGGGCCGGAACGACACCGCCAGCCCGGAGGCCCACGCACCCAACAACACCGCAGCGGTACGCCAGTGCGGCGGCAGCAGCACCGCGACCCGGCTGCCGGGGCCCAGCCCGCAGCCGTCCCGCAGCAGGCTGGCGCTCCGCGCCGACCAGGTGCCGACCTGCTGCGCGGTCAGGTCGACCCGTTCGCCGGTCGCCTCGTCGCGGTAGCTGAGCATCGGCCGCTCGGCATCAGCGGGCCGGGCCGACAGGTCGGCCGTGACGGTTGGCTGCATCTCACGCTCCCGGGAACGACGTCGACGCCACCCTACTCAACGACTTTGGTCGAGCCCGCTGTCGGCCGATGGCCGTATCGGCCGTCCGGGTGGCCAGCGCACGGTACGGAGAACCCTGAGGAGCGCCCATGCCAGCCAACCCCGACCCGCCCGCCACCGCCGACCCGGCTCCGCCCGTCGACACCGACTCGGCGCCGTCGCGCTGGCGGCGGCTCGTGCCGGTGCTGGCGCTTTTCGTGCTCGCGCCCTGGGCCGCCGAGTGCTCCTGGGGCGGCTTCACCCTCGACGACTTCCTTCCGGTAGTGATCTTCCTGGGCCCGATGTACGGCGGCGCGGCGATCCTCATCCGGGAGACCGCCCGGCACCTCGGTGAAGGTTGGCCGACGATCGTGCTGCTCGCCGCCGCGTTCGGCGTCCTCCAGGCCGGCCTGGTCGACCAGTCGCTGTTCAACCCGGACTACCTCGACGACACCGAGTACGCCGACACCCGGGCCGCCGCCGAGGCGACGTTGGTGCCGGGGCTCGGATTCAGCCTCCGGCAGGCGTTCGACTACGTGGGCAACCACATCACGTTGACGATCTGCGCCCCGATCGTGCTCGTCGAGTCGATCCTCGGGCCGGGCAGACGGCTCCGGCCGTGGCTTGGCCGACCCGGTCTCGTCGTGGTCGGCGTGATCTACCTGCTCGGCAGTCTGCTGATCTTCAGCGACAGTGGCCGGAAGGGCTTCCTGGCCAGCCCGATCCAGTTGGCCTTCGCCGTCGCGGTGGTTCTCGCTCTCGTCGCGGTGGCTCTGCTGCCCCGCTGGCGCCGCGTCCGTCGGCGACGTCCCGCCCGGGCACCGCACGCGATCTGGGTGAGCCTGGTGGTCGTCGCCGTCCACTTCGGCACCGACCTGGCACCCGGCTGGCTGGGAGTGGGCATCGCGCTGGCGCTCACCGCCATCGTCGGGGGCCTGATCGCCCTGTGGTCCGCCCGCGCCGGCTGGGGGCAGCGGCACGTGCTCGCCGCCGGCTCTGCGAGCCTGGTCACCGTCGCCGCGTTCGCGTACCTCGTGCCGCCCTACGCCGCGGCGTCCCCCACTGAGGCGCTGGTCGGTGACCTCGCGGTCAGCCTTGTCACGATGGCCCTGGTCAGCGTGGCCGCCTGGCGGCTACGCGGACGAGTCGACACCGCGGCGAACAGCTGAGGGCCACCCCGACTGTTCATGTCTCCGCAAACTGCTCCTCGCCCGTAGCTGTCAGCCTCCGACCGAGCCTGAGCATGCAGACGGAGGAACCCCTTGACCTTGCGAAGAGCACTCACCGCGGTAGCCGCGACCGGCGTAACGGTCGCCACCCTGGCCGCCGCCGGCACGGCCTCCGCCAACGGGCACCACCCCGACCGGGCGCTCGCCTTCGACCGGGTCGCCACGTACCCGGTCTTTCAGAACCGTCCGGCCGGCGAGGACCCGACGACCCCGACGGTCGCGGAGATCTCCGCGGTCAGCTCGGACGGTCGCACCCTGATCCACACCGACGCGCTGGCCAAGCGGATCGGCTTCCTCGACATCTCCCGGGCCGACCGGCCGCGCGGCCTCGGCACGCTCTCCCTGGCCCAGCTCGGCAACGCCGAGGACGAGCCGACCTCGGTCGCGGTGGTCGGCAGGTACGTGCTGGTGGTCGTCAACACCAGCAGCAGCTTCACCGAGCCGTCCGGCCGACTGGACGTGATCGAGCTGGCCAGCCGCGAGCGCGTGGCCAGCTTCGACCTCGGCGGCCAGCCCGACTCGATCGCGATCAGCAAGGACCAGCGGTACGCCGCGATCGCCATCGAGAACGAGCGCGACGAGGAGGCCACGCCGCCCGGCGGTGAGGAGGGCGACCTGCCGCAGGCGCCCGCCGGCTTCGTGCAGCTCGTCGACCTGGTCGGGCGTACGCCGGCCGACTGGCGGCTGCGCTCGGTGCCGCTGACCACCGCCAACGGGCAGGCACTACCCGCGCTGGTCGACGCCGGCCTGGCCGCGCCCACCGACCCGGAGCCGGAGTACGTCTCGATCAACAGCCGGAACCAGTTGGCGGTGACCCTCCAGGAGAACAACGGCGTCGTCCTGGTCGACCTGCCCACCGGCAAGGTCACCCGGGTGTTCAGCGCCGGCACGGCGACCGTCAGCGGGATCGACACCGTCAAGGACGGCACGATCGACCTGACCGGCAGCATCACGGACGTGCCGCGCGAGCCGGACGCCCTGGCCTGGATCGACGACCGGTACCTCGCCACGGCCAACGAGGGCGACTGGCACGGGGGCACCCGCGGCTGGTCGGTCTTCGACAGCCGCAACGGGCGGGTCGCCTGGGACGCTGGCAACACTTTCGAGCGGCTCGCCGTCACCTACGGGCTGCACAACGATGACCGGGCCGGCAAGAAGGGCACCGAGCCGGAGGGTGTCGCGGTCGCCGAGTACAACGGCGTGCGGTACGCGTTCGTCGGCTCGGAGCGCAGCAACTTCGTGGCCGTGTACGACCTGGGCGACCCCACCCGGCCGGTGTTCCGGCAGGTTCTGCCGACCACCAACGGGCCGGAGGGGCTGCTGCCCATCCCGTCGCGCGGGCTGCTCGCCGTCTCCAGTGAGGAGGACGACGCCTCGGTGAACGTCCGCGCCTCGGTGTCGCTCTATCAGCTCGGCAAGGGCTCCCCGGCGTTCCCGAGCATCGTCTCCGCCAGCGACCGGGCCGGTACGCCGATCGGCTGGGGTGCCCTGGGCGCACTGACCGCGGCGCCCGGCAAGCGGGACCAGCTCTACAGCGTCACCGACGCGGCGTACACCCCGACCCGGATCCTGTCCGTGGATGCCGGGCGGACGCCGGCCATGATCACCGGCGCGCTCACGGTCAAGGACGCGGCCGGAGCCCCCGTCGGGTACGACGCGGAGGGCATCTTCGCCCGTCCGCAGGGCGGCTACTGGCTGGCCGTCGAGGGCGCCAAGGGCGCCGAGAACAAGCTGGTCCGTCTGGACGCGGCCGGGGTGACCCGGCAGACCGTCGCGCTGCCCGCGGAGGTCGCCGCCGGCCTGGGCAAGCAGGGCCTGGAGGGGGTCACCGCGACCACCGACCGGCAGGGCCGGGAGATCGTCTGGGTGGCGGTGCAGCGGGAGCTGAGCACCGACCCGGCCGGCGTGGTCCGGCTGGGCCGGTACGACGTCGCGGCAGGCACCTGGAGCTGGTACGGCTACCAGTTGGGGGCCACCACCGTGTCCGGCGACTGGATGGGCCTCTCCGAGATCACCGTGGTCGGTGACCGGCTCGCGGTCATCGAGCGGGACAAGCTGAACGGCCCGGCCGCCACGGTCAAGCGGATCTACACGGTGCCGCTGCCCGGTGCGGCGGCGACCGGCCCGCTGACCGTGCTGCCGAAGACGCTCGCCGTCGACGTGCTGCCGGCGCTGCGCGCCACCAACGGGTGGACGCAGGAGAAGCTGGAGGGTCTGACCGTGGCCGGCAACGGCGAGGTCTACGCGGTCACCGACAACGACGCCGTTCAGGACGCCACCGGTGAGACGGTCTTCCTGCGCCTCGGCTCCAGCCGGAAGGTCTTCGGCCGCAACTGATCGATCCGGCCCGGATCGGCCCGGTACCCGCGATCGACGGGTGCCGGGCCGATCGTCGTTCGCAGGACGTTCGTGGCGTGCTCGGGGCTCCACCTCCACCTCGGACTCGCGTCCTTTGCTCTGCTTACACCGGCGCAACAGAAACGAGCGTCCCGTGTTGCGTCCGTTGAAGCAGAGCAAAGGACGCGACCGTGACAACCGACCGCGGGCACGTGTGTCCCACCAGGGCCCGCCGGGCCTGCCCTGCCTGCCGGACGGCCTAGTTCTTGGCCGGCAGCTCCGGGCCGCCGTCGAGCAGCGGGGCGAGCAGGTCCCCGTACTCCTCGACCCTCTCCAGCACCTCGGCGGCGGTGAACGGGCGGACGACCGGCCGCCGGCCGCGGGCGCCGGCCTCGACCTCGGCCCAGGTCAGCGGCGTGGACACCGAGGGCACGCGCTCGGCCCGCAGCGAGTACGGCGCCACCGTGGTCTTCGCCGCGTTGTTCTGACTCCAGTCGATGAAGACCTTGCCGGGCCGCAGATTCTTGGCCATCTTCGACAACACCAGCTTCGGGTGCGCCTGCTCCAACTCCTGGGCGATCCGCCGGGCGTAGCCGGAGACGTCGTCGGCGGACTGGTTGCCGGCGATCGGGCAGCAGAGCTGCATGCCCTTCTTGCCGGAGGTCTTCGGGTACGAATCGATGCCGTCCAGGGCGAGCCGGTCGCGCATCAGCACCGCTACCGGGCAACACTCGGCGAGACCGGCCGGCGGGCCAGGGTCCAGGTCCACCACCATCATGTCCGGGTGCGCGCCGACTCTCCACTGCGGCGTGTGCAGCTCCAGTGCGGCCAGGTTGGCCAACCAGACCAGGGTGGGCAGGTCGTCGGCGACCACGTAGTCGAGGGTTTCGCGACCCTTGGTCGATCCGGGTGCGGGCAGCGTCTCCACTCGTACCCAGTCCGGGGTGGCGGCCGGTTTGTTCTTCTCGTAGAACGACTTGTCGTCCACCCCGTTGGGGAACCGGATCCGGGTCACCGGCCGGTCCCGCAGGTGCGGCAGCAGCACCGGTGAGACCCGCGTGTAGTAGTCGATCACCTCGCCCTTGGTGAAGCCGACCCCGGGATAGAGCACCTTGTCGAGGTTGGACAGGTCCAGCGGGCGACCCTCGACGTCCACCCGCAACCGGTCAGTTGGCATCGTCGACCTCCTCCGGCGGCTTGTCCGGGCGTAACCGCAGCACCCGGGGGAACCGCAGCCGCCCGTCGGGGGTGCGTTGGCCGTACTTCACCTCCACCACCACCTCAGGCGTTACCCAGATGGCACTCCGGGCATCCTCGCGCGGCACGCCCGGCGCGAACGGGGACACGCCGGAGCGCAGCGGTTCCAGCTCGGCGAGGAGCTGCCGTTCGATGGCCGCGCCGATTCCGCCGCCGACCCGACCCCGGTAGATCAGTCGACCGTCCGGGCCGGGCACCCCGATCAGCAGCCCGCCGATCCGCCGCGCGCCCGGCCGCCAGCCCCCGATGACGAAGTCGCCGGTCACCTCCAGCTTGACCTTGACCCAGTCCGGCGAACGCACCCCCGGGCGGTAGACGGCACCCACCCGCTTGGCCATCACCCCTTCGAGGCCGTGCTCGCCGGCCGCCTCGTAGGTGGCCGGGCCGTCCGCGAACACCGGCGGCACCGCCCAGCGGGCACCCCCGAGAGCCAGCCGGTCCAGAGCCTCACGGCGCCGCTCGTACGGCCAGCCGGTCAGGTCGTCGCCGTTCAGCCGGAGCAGGTCGAAGATCATGTACGTCACCGGCATGACCGCCGCCAACCGGGCCGCCTTGTTCCGGTCCCGGACGTGCATCCGTTCGGCCAGGGCGGTGAACGAGGGCTGCCCACCCTCACCGAGCAGCACCACCTCGCCGTCGAGCAGCGCGTCGTCGACCTGCTCAGAGAGCGTGGCCAGCTCGGGGTACGCGGCGGTGATCTCCACGCCGGAGCGCGCATAGAGGTGCTGTCCACCGGTGGTGATGTCGGCCAGGGCGCGTACGCCGTCCCATTTGAACTCGTACGCCCAGCCGGCACCCGCCGGGAGCGGCCCGGTCATCGCGAGCATCGGCTTGAGCGGCGCGCCAGGCACGACCCGACTGTAGTAGCAGGCCGAACACCTCGCGTCAGGTTCTTTCGGATGCGAGCATGGTCGATACCGGGGAAGGGAGCGCAGGATGCGGGCCATCTGGAAGGGAGCCGTGTCGTTCGGGCTCGTCTCGATCGGGGTGAAGCTCTACTCGGCGACCGAGGAGAAGGACATCCGGTTCCATCAGGTGCACCGCGAGGACGGTGGCCGGATCCGCTACAAGCGCACCTGCTCGGTCTGCGGCGAGGAGGTCACCTACGACGACATCGCCAAGGGGTACGACATCGGCGGCGGTGAGATGGTGATCCTCACCGATGAGGACTTCGCCGACCTGCCGCTGACCAGTTCGCGGGCGATCGACGTGCTGGAGTTCGTGCCGGCCGAGCAGGTCGACCCGATCCTCTACAACAAGGCGTACTTCCTCGAGCCGGAGGGCGCGGCGACCAAGCCGTACGTGCTGCTGCGCGACGCGCTGATCGACTCGGAGCGGGTGGCCATCGTCAAGGTGGCGCTGCGCCAGCGGGAGCAGCTCGCCACGCTGCGGGTCCGCGAGGGCGTGCTGCTGCTCAACACCATGCTCTGGCCGGACGAGATCCGTACCCCCGATTTCGGCTTCCTCGACGAGGACCTGAAGGTCCGACCCCCGGAGCTGGCGATGGCCAGCTCGTTGATCGACTCGATGACCGGCGAGTTCGAGCCGGACGTGTTCACCGACGACTACCGGGCCGCGTTGCAGGAGGTCATCGACGCGAAGGTGGAGGGTCGGGAGGTCGTCCAGCCGGAGGAGGTCGAGGAGGCGCCGGCTGCGGCGGTCGACCTGATGGCCGCGCTGAAGGCGTCGGTGGAGCGGGCCAAGGCCGCCCGTGGCGAGCAGCCCGCGCGCGGTGGTGGTGGTGGTGGTGGCGAGCCGACACCCATCTCGTCCGCCCGCTCGGCGCAGAAGGCGGCCGAGAAGAAGACGGCCAAGGCGCCCGCGAAGAAGACCACGGCGAAGAAGACGACCGAGAAGAAGACGGCGGAGCCGGCGAAGAAGACCGCCGCCAAGAAGACCCCCGCCAAGAAGGCCGAGCCGGCGAAGAAGCAGGCCGCCCGGAAGACCGCACCCCGCAAGAGCGCCTGACCGTACGGCAGCGCCGGCGGTGTCAGCCGGACCCGATACGCTCCGCCGGCCGTTCGCCTTCGGAGGAGCCCGTCATGCCGTACACCCCTGATCTGGACCGGTTGTTGACGCCCGGCGCTCGCTTCGCGGACGAGCACGGCTCGTATGTGATCGAGACTCACCCGGTGGGCGACGTCGTGCTGCCGACGGGCCGGGTGGTCGGATGTGACCCGCTGGTCACCCCCGAGGCCGAGCCGTTCACGGTCACCGTGCCGTCCGGTCGGTATCCCGCCCGGGCCTGGGTGGCGGTGGTGCTCCGGGAGGACGCCGAGGTGGACCGTCGGGTGGCCGCGCTGGAAATGGTGGTCCTGGACGCGCCAACCGTGCGCTGGGAGCTGGCCGTCGCCGGCGACCAGGACGCCGCCACCCTCGGCGAGGACGACTACTTCGGGTACGGGGTGGACGCCGGTGCCGGCACCCTCGCCGATCCGACGGCGCTCACCATCCTCGAGAGCTGGGACTACGAGCAGGTGGAGCAGGTCTTCATCGGCGAGATGCCCTCGACGCCGGTGCCGGGGCTGATCACCGCAGTGTTGGACGAGGCCACCGGGGCCAACGTGGTCACCGTCAGCACGGGCTGGGGCGACGGCTGCTACGGCACCTGGATCGGGCGTACCGCCGACGGGCAGGTGACGTCGTTCGTGACCGACTTCATGGTGGTCCCGGATTAGCCGCCCTGGATGACGCCACAGTGCGGTTTGACCGGTCCGTGGTAGGCACGGTCGGCGGCCGGGCGGGTACCGTGTGCGTCGGCTTTCCCCCCGGCACCGCGTGCCGGCCACACCTTTGCAGCAGGGAGTCGACGACGTGAGCGAGCGCACGCAGCAGAACCGGTCGGCGGGCCAGGACCAGAGCCCGGCGACCAAGTCGGGGCGGCGACTGGCCGCCCAGTTGGCGGCGAAGCAGGCGGCCGACCGGAGGCGGAAGGTCCAGTCGGCGGCCGGCGCCCTCGTCGGTGTCGTCGTGCTGGCGCTGCTGATCACCGTTGTCGTGGTGGTCAACCGGGGCGACGACGACAAGCCCGCGACCCAGGCCGGTGCCACTCCCTCCGCCTCCGACGTGGCGTCGAATCCCACTGGCGCGCCCCCCGCTCCGCAGCTGCCGGAGGGCTCCGACCCGGCGCTGGGCAGCAAGCCGGCGGTGACGGCGGGCAAGGGCGAGCTGAAGAAGCTCACCGTGACCCCGCTGATCAAGGGCAAGGGCGCGGCGGTCGCCAAGGGCCAGACGATCACCACCAACTACGTGGGTGTCTTCTACAAGGACGGCAAGGAGTTCGACTCGTCCTGGAACGCCGGCCAGCCGGCCACCTTCCCGATCGGTGTCGGCCAGGTCATTCCGGGCTGGGACCAGGGCCTGGTCGGGGTGACCGTGGGCAGCCGCGTGCAGTTGGACATCCCGGGCGAGCTGGCGTACGGCAACGACGCCTCCGGCGGTCGGCCGGCCGGCCCGCTGCGCTTCGTCGTGGACGTGCTCGCCGCCCAGTAAGCCGTCCGGATCGTCCCGGTTGTCTACCGGGCGCGATGGACTTGTTCACATGGGGCTTCCGGCCCGTCACCCACCGGCAGTAGGTTCGGCGTCACCCCGGGCGGCCCGCCGTCCGGGGTGATGACCATCCGGGACGGGACGCGGAGGTGCACGTGACGACGCTGGACGAGCCCGGCCGGACGGCCCGCTTGATGTGGAAGCACTTCGAGCCGGTCCACGCGGTCACCTACTTCCACCCGCGGGCCCGGGCCGCGTACGAGGCCGTTGGGCTGCGCGGCTACTGGCGGGGCTACTTCGCCGGCCGGGCCGCTCCGCTGGGCGCCACCGGTGCAGCCCCGGTGATCTCCGCCTTCTTCACGTTCGCGCCGCCGATGGTGAGCCGGGCGCTGCCGGGGATCTGGCAATTGGCCACCCCGCAGGAGGCGTTGCGCGCCCGGCTGACCGGCGCCGTGCAGGCTCTCGCGGAGCTGACCTACGAGCTGCCCGAGACGCATCTCTCCGAGGCCGCCGATCTGCTCGAGCAGGCCGCCGCGGCGGCGCAGACCGCCGGCCGGGTGCTCGGCGCGGTGAACGCGGCGCTGCCCGTCGGGGAGTACCCGCTGGCCCGGCTCTGGCAGGCCGCCACGACGCTGCGTGAGCACCGGGGTGACGGGCACGTGGCGGCGCTGGTGGCCGCCGGCCTGGACCCGGTGGAGACGCTGGCCTGGCGGGTCGCGGTGGACATGCCGCCGCAGAACCTGTTCGGCCGGGGCTGGTCCGAGGAGCAGTGGCTGGCCGCCCGGGAGCGGCTGGCGCGGCGCGGCTGGCTGACCCCGGATGGGGCGGCCACCGGACACGGCCAGGCTGGGTTCCAGGCGATCGAGGATGCCACCGACCTGGCCGCCGAGCACCCCTGGCGGGCGCTCGGCCCGGACCGCACCGACCGGCTGCGGGAGTTGCTGGAGCCGATGGCCCGCGCCTGCCACACGCTGATCCCGGCCGGCAGCCCGATCGGGCTGCCCGCGCTGCCTGCCTGACCGGGCACCCACCGGTCGGGCAGGATGGGCCCGTGACTGATGCGGTGGTCTTCGACCTGGACGGCGTGATCGTGGATTCCGAGCCGGTCTGGGAGGAGGTCCGGCGGGCGTACGTGGCGACGCACGGCGGGACGTGGCAACCGGACACCCAGCGCCGCCTCATGGGCATGAGCACCGGCGAGTGGGCCCACTACCTCAGCGGCGAGCTGGGCGTGGCGCGCACGCCCGAGCAGGTCGCCGACGAGGTGGTCGAGGAGATGACCCGGCGCTACCGGGCGCACGTTCCGCTGATCGCCGGCGCCGACCTGGTGGTGCGCCGGATGGCCGCGCGGTGGCCGCTGGGGTTGGCCAGCTCGTCGCCGACCCGGCTGATCGCGGCCGCGCTGGCCGCCACGGGCCTGACCGACGCGTTCGCCGCGACCCTGTCCACCGAGGAGACCGAGCGGGGCAAGCCGGCCCCGGACGTGTACCTGAGCGTGGCGCGGAGTCTCGGCGTCGACCCGGCCCACTGCGTGGCGGTGGAGGATTCGTCGAACGGGGTGCGGTCGGCCGCCGCTGCGGGGATGCGGGTGGTGGCGGTGCCGCACGGCTCGTACCCGCTGGATCCGGACGCCGCCCGGCTGGCCGTGGTGACGCTGGGAGCGATCGGCGAGCTGACCCTGGAGACGGTCGCCTGACCGCGCCGCCCCCGTTTCTCCGCTTTCCATGGCTGGTGGGGCCGGCATGACGCGGGCTGAGCCGGGTACCGCACCGAGGGTGCTCGACCCGGGTACCGCGCGCCGGACGGGTGGGGAGACGGCGGATGAAAGCCATCGTGTACGAGCGCAACGGCGACCCTTCGGTGCTGGAGTTGGTCGACCGGCCGGTGCCGGAGCCGGGAGCGGGCGAGGTCCTCGTCCGGATGGCGGTTTCCGGGGTGAACCCGACGGACTGGAAGTCCCGGAGGTCCACGTCGCCATCGGGGTGGCAGATCCCCGGGCAGGACGGCGCGGGGGTGGTGGAGTCGGTCGGCGAGGGGGTGGACCCGGATCTGATCGGCGAGCGGGTCTGGCTCTGGGAGACAGCCCACCAGCGGCCGTGGGGCACCGCGGCGGAGTACACGCTGGTGCCGGTCCGACAGGCGGTCCGCCTCGGTGACGCCCCGTTCGACCTGGGGGCCAGTCTGGGCGTGCCGTTCCTGACCGCGCACCGCTGCCTGACCGCCGGCGAGTTCATGCCGGCCACTCTGCGAGCCGGCGCGCTGGCCGACCACACCGTGCTGGTGCAGGGCGGTGCGGGGGAGGTCGGCAACGCCGCGATCCAGCTCGCTCGGTGGGCCGATGCCACGGTGATCGCCACGGTGAGTAGCGCGGAGAAGGCACAGCTCGCGGCGGCGGCCGGCGCCTCCTACGTGATCAACTATCGGGAACAGGACGTGGTCGAGGAGGTCGGCAAGATCGTCCCCGACGGGGTGCACACGATCGTCGAGGTCGCTCCGGCCCGCAACGCCGAGAAGGACGTACGGATGCTCCGCCACGGCGGCGCGGTCTGCCTGTACGCCGACGAGGGCGGCCCCGACCTGACCGTCCCGCTCTGGCCGCTCTTCGTGTTGAACGCCCGGTTGCAGTTCGTGGAGGTCTACTCGGTGCCGAACGCGGCCAAGGCGCTGGCGGTGAAGGACGTGGCCGCGGCGGCCGCCCAGGGTGTGCTCCGGGTTGGCGCGGCGGCGGGTCTGCCGCTGCACCACCATCCGCTGGCCGAGACGGCTGCGGCGCACCAGGCGGTGGAGAACTCGATGGTGGGCAAGATGTTGATCACCACGAGCGACACCTGATTGGGACGTTGACCACCTGATTTCCCCGTCATCAGGACAGAGGCGAACAATTTTCGCAACAATGACGGTGCGGGTCGCCCCGCGATAGAGCGGGCGGCCCCGGCGCGGTGCGAACGCCGGGGCCGCCCCTGGGGATGAAGGCTCACCCGCCCAGAAGGCGACGGGGCTCAGGAAAACGTTACGGCGCTGCCAGCTCCCGTACGGTGAGCTCACCGTCGGCGTACCGCGAACGGACGACCTTCTTGTCGAACTTTCCGACGCTGGTCTTCGGCACCGTGTCGATGAACGCCCACCGCTCGGGCAACTGCCAGCGGGCCACCGAGCCGGCCAGGAAGTCGCGCAGCTCCTCGGCGGTCACCGAGACGCCCTCCCGGACCACCACGGTCGCCAACGGGCGCTCGTCCCACCGCTCGTCCGGCACGCCCACCACGCACGCCTCCAGCACCGCCGGGTGCGCCATCAGCGCGTTCTCCAGCTCCACCGAGGAGATCCACTCACCGCCGGACTTGATCACGTCCTTGGCGCGGTCCGTCAGCGTCAGGTAGCCGTCCGCGGACAGGGTGCCCACGTCACCCGTACGCAGCCAACCGTCGCGGAACTTCTCCGCGTCCGGGACGTCCTCCCCGACGTACCGTGCGGTCACCCACGGCCCACGGACCTCCAGCTCGCCGACGGCCTTGCCGTCGGCGGGCAGCTGGTCGCCCTCGGCGCCGACGATCCGCGCCCGCACCCCCGCCGGCACCCGGCCCTGCGTGTAGCGGTAGCGCCACGCCTCCTCGCCGGTCGCACCCGCCGGCGGCCGGGAAACCGAACCCAGCGGGGACATCTCGGTCATCCCCCAGGCGTGGATGACGTCGATCCCGTGCCGCTCGTCGAACGCGTGCATCAGCGCCGGCGGGCAGGCCGACCCGCCGACGATCACCTCCTTGAGCGACGAGGTGTCCACCTCGTGGCTGTCCAGGTAGGCCAGGAGGTCGGTCCAGATGGTCGGCACCGCGCCGGCCAGGGTGGGCCGCTCGGCGGCGATCATCTCGGCGATCGGCGCGGCCTGGAGGAACCGGTCCGGCATGATCAGCGACGCGCCGGAGAGGAACGCCGCGTACGGCAGCCCCCACGACATGGCGTGGAACATCGGCACGATGGCCAACTCCCGGTCGGTCGGCGCGAGGCCGAAGCCCTCCGGCATGCAGACCTGCAACGAGTGCAGGTAGATCGACCGGTGCGAGTAGGCCACGCCCTTCGGGTTGCCGGTCGTGCCGGAGGTGTAGCAGAGCGCCGCGGCGTCGTGCTCGTCCACCTCGGGCCAGTCGAAGACCTCGGGCCGGTCGGCGAGCAGCGCGTCCCAGTGGTGCACGGTGATCCGGTCGCCGGCCGCCGCCACCAGCGGCGCCGGATCGCCGCCACCGACCACCACCACGTGTCGCACCGTGGCCAGGTCACCGATCACCTTGGCCAGCAGCGGGATGAGCGTGGTGTCGACCAGCACCACCCGGTCCTCGGCGTGGTTGGCGATGTAGGTGACCTGGTCGGGAAAGAGCCGGATGTTGAGGGTGTGCAGCACCGCGCCCATGCTCGGCACCGCGAAGTAGGCGATCAGGTGCTCGTTGTTGTTCCACATGAAGGTGGCGACCCGCTCGTCGCCGGTCACCCCGCACTCGTCCCGCAGGGCGTGGGCCAGCCGCGCGGCGGCCCGGCCCACCTCCGCGTACGTCATCCGGCGTGGTTCGGCGCCGGTCCAGGTGACCACCTCAGCCGTGCCGTGCACGGTGGCGCCGTGGTCGAGGATCCGGGAGACCTGCAGAGGGGCGTCCATCATCGTGCTACGCATGGGTAACAAGTTAGTGTCGCCGGTCACACGTTGGGAACCCCCGTAAATTGGCGCAGGTGAGCATCTCCTGGGCCGACTCATACGTAGGGCAACTGCGCGCGCTCGCCGGGGACCGAACGCTGATGTTCGTCGGCGCTCGCGCCGTGGTCCGCGACAACGCCGGGCGCTTCCTGCTGATCCAACGCTCGGACAACGGCCAGTGGGCCATGCCGGCCGGCGCGATGGAGCTGGGTGAGTCGATCGCGGACTGCGCGGTGCGGGAGGTCCGCGAGGAGACCGGGCTGCGGGCGCTCCGCGTCTGCGCGTTCGCCCTCTACACGGGCCCGGACCGCACCAGCACCAACATGTACGGCCACACGTACCAGGTCTTCACCACGGCGTTCCGGGTGGAGGAGTGGGACGGCCAGCTGCTCCGGGTCACCGACGAGACCACCGATGCTGGCTTCTTCCCCCGGGATCGGTTCCCCGCGCCGCTCTCCACCTCGGTCACCGAGACCCTGGCCGACCTGGACGTCTTCGAGCAGACCAACCGGCTGATCCTCAAGTAGGTCAGCCCGGTCCGGCGCGAACGCCGGACCGGGCTGACGACTCACTGCGGCAGGCTCACTGCGGCAGGCGGAGCCCAGCGAAGAACCCTTCCTGGATCCAGTTCGGGTACGCGACGGGGAGCTTGGTGGCCTCGTCCAGCTCGGTGAGGTCCTGCTCAGTCAGCGTGAGGTCCGAGGCGGCGATGTTGTCCACCAGCTGCTCGTGCTTGCGGGCACCGACGATCACGCTCGTCACGGCGGGCCGGGAGAGCAGCCAGGCGACCGCCGCCCGGGCCGGGCTGACCCCATGCCGCTCGGCGACGCCCTTGAGAACGTCGACCACCCCGAAGGCGTGCTCCGGGTCAAACGGGGTGAAGCTGGCGTAACCGGGCTGGGCGCTACGCGCGCCGCTGTCGGCGACGGCACCGTCCCGGCTGACCTTGCCGGAGAGGAAACCACCGGCGAGCGGGCTCCACACGGTCAGCCCGACACCCTCGTTGAGCGCCATCGGCACCACGTCGCGCTCCACGTCCCGGCCCAGCAGCGAGTAGTACTCCTGCACCGATACGAAGCCGGCCAGCTTCTCCCGGGCGGAGATGCCCAGCGCCTTGGAGATCTGCCAGGCCGCGAAGTTGGCGGCGCCGATGTAGCGGACCTTGCCCTGCCGGACCGCGTCGTCGAGCGCCCGCAGCATCTCCTCCATCGGAGTGATCTGGTCGAAGTTGTGGATCTGGTACAGGTCGATGTGATCGGTGCCCAGCCGGCGCAGGCTGTCCTCCAGGTTCTGCATGATGTGCAGCCGGGAGGTGCCGACGTCGTTCGGGCCGGGGCCGGTCCGGGAGTGCACCTTCGTCGCCAGCACGACGTCGCGACGCCGCTTGCCGAGCGCCTGGCCGAGCAGTTCCTCGCTCTCGCCGTCGCTGTAGCCGTCGGCGGTGTCGACGAAGTTGACCCCCGCGTCCAGCGCCGTGTCCACCATCCGCTGCACCTCGGGCAGCGCCAGCCCACCGAGGGTGCCCCAGAGCGGGTGCCCGCTGCCACCGAAGGTCATCGCGCCGAGCGAGATCTCCGAGACGTACACCCCGGTGTTGCCCAGCAGTCGGTACTTCACGTGTTGCTCCTCGTGGTGCGGGGGTCGGAGGCCGAGGTCGGACGCTCCCTGGTCACTATGTCGGACACTGTGTCCGGCAACGAGCGTACGTCGCCGGCCCGACCCCCGGCCACCTAGGATTCCGGCTATGCCCTCGATCACCCGCCGCCGCCCTCGCAACCCCGATGAGCGGGCAGCTGTCGAGGCGCGAGTGCTGGCCGCCACCGAGCGGCTGCTCCAGGAGGGCGCCCGCTTCACCGACCTCGGTGTGCAGCGGATCGCCGCCGAGGCCGGAGTGGCGCGATCGACCTTCTACACCCACTTTCGGGACAAGACCGAGCTGCTCATGCGTCTCGCCGGCACCATGCAGGAGACCTCCTTCGACCGGATCCGCGAATGGGAACCGGGCGGCCCCGGCGACCAGCTCGAAATGCTCACCCAGGTCTTCACCGACGTGATCCGGATCTACCGGACGTACGCCCCGGTGCTCACGGCGATCACCGAGGTCGCGGCGTACGACGAGGTGGTACGGGAGTACTGGGCGGCAGGGCTGGAGCAGTTTGTGGCGCGCACCGTGGAAGCGATCCGCGCCGAGCAGGAGGCCGGGCGTACACCGGCGACCCTCGACGCGGAGACCGCGTCCCGGCTGATCGTGTACGGCGGCGACCGGTTCCTCGCCCACCACGCCAGCACGACCCCGGCCGACCCCGACGCCGACGCGACGGCGGCCCGGGAGCTGGCCAGGACCTGGTGGTACGGCGCCTACCGCCGCCCCGCCTGAGTCCGCTCGCCCCGCCGACCCGCCAAGCGCCCGCCGAGCCGCGAGAGCGCCCGACGAGCCGCGAGAGCGCTTGATCGACTCCGGATCGCGGAAGTCGGGGTATCCCCGGCGCTCGGACACCCCGACTTCGCCGATCTCGAGTCGATCAAGCCTGCGCGGCGGGCCGGCCGGCCCGCCCGGCCGGCCGGCCCGCCCGGCCGGCCCGGCTAGGTTAGGCGCCCGGGGCCGCGGCCGTGGGGCCGAACTG